>JBBRCC010000034.1:0-37440 GCA_038205175.1 Cytophagales bacterium
AAAGACAGTGCAGACAATGAGTGAGAAAGTGAAAGAACTGGCGGTGCCGGAATTGCGGTTTCCGGAGTTTGTGGACAGTGGGAGGAGGAACCATTAAATAAAGTTTGTAAAATAAATCCATCAATCAATAAGTTGCCTGAACGGTTTGGTTACATTGACTTAAAGTCAGTAGAAGATGGGAAATTACTTAAGAAAAAAATCATACAAATTGAACAAGCACCTGGTAAAGCACAAAGGCTTTTAAAAACTGGTGATGTTATTTTCAGATGCTAAGACCCTATCGGAAGAATAATTATTTTTTTAAACCTGCTGATGATTTGGATTATGTTGCTTCTACCGGTTCTGCACAGTTAAGGGCTTTTAAGTCCAAAATGTATCTGTTTCAGTATTTATATAATAAGAATTTTGTTGATAGGATTTTAGCTAAATGCACTGGTTCAAGTTACCCGGCAATTAATTAGAGTGATTTAGCTGAAATTTTAATCGAGATTCCCAAACCAGCCGAACAGCAAAAAATCGCTGCATGCCTTTCTTCTTTAGATGCGCTCAACACAGCACAAGCCGAAAAAACAGAAGCTCTCAAAATCCATAAAAAAGGGTTGATGCAGGGGTTGTTTCCGAAAGTCTGAACTATGATTTTAATAATTGAATGAATACTATGATTTTTAATGCAGAAAACCAGTTCCATCCCACGACTAACCAAACCGAAATAAATCATAGTTCATCCTATAATCAAATAAATCATGGTTCCATCCTATAATCAAACCAATCATAGTTTAGACAATAATCAAACAAATCATAATTTAGACAATAATCAAACAAATCAATCCTGGTTCAAACAATTGCCACAGCCAGAAAAACAATTTCCTTCAAAAAATAAACCGATTTTTGTGAACAAATAACTGTTTCCGATCCATGAAAGCAATAGATAATATACTCACCCAACTTGAAGACTGCCTGACCACAAACACCTTCAGGGAGCTGGAAACAGATAAAATAGAACTAAAAGATCTTTCCGGAGGCGACGATTGGAAAGAAATGTATAAATCTGCCTGTGCGTTTTTAAATACACAAGGGGGCATGATCGTGATTGGAGTAAAGGAGAAAAATGCTAAATCCGGTTATCAGTTCCAGGGCTTTAGAGCTGATAATGAAAATAAGCTGAAAGAACTCCCCAAGCAGTTCACTACAGATAATGGCCAAGCCGTTGACCTCAGCGAATACATCAGGCCCGACCTTTTCGAAATCCGGGAATTTATGACCGGGCGAATTTGTATTGTTTATATAGAGAAACTGCCGGAAGATAAAAAGTATGTTCAATGGAATGGAAACGCCTGGGAGAGAAAGCTGACAGGCGACCATAAAATAAGTAATGCAGAAGTAGAGAAGCAAAAGGAGCTCAGGGTAGAACTTGAAACCGTGAGGGAGCTCCGCCATGTGGAAAATACTTCTGTGAAAGATTTGGACATCGACAAATTGAACGATTACATCCAACAGCTAAACCAGGGAATGAAGGTGGAAACCCTAAAACCCGATATTCAATCTGCCCAGTCATTTCTTGCAGGGAAAAAATTTGTAGTAAATGGCAGTCCTACCTTTCTTGGAATGCTGGTGTGCGGAAGTAACATTTATAATTTTGTTGAAAGTCGTTGTCAGGTTGATTGTTATGTGACAAGTGAAATTCAGATTGCGAGCAATAAAAAAATATTTAAAGACAACATCATTCCATTGCTCGAAAGCAGCATTGGTTTTGTGTTTACCAACATTGCAACCGGCATAAGTTCGGCAAAAGGTGGAACCACCGTTTTTGAATATCCCGAACGTTTAATTCGTGAAACAGTCAACAACGCACTCGCTCATCGTGACTATGGAATCAACAAGTTTGTCAACATTACGATTTATCCAAACAAACAGATTGAGATCAGAAACCCTGGTAAGTTTCGACAAGAGCAAATTCTGCACATTAATGGTGATATTCCAATTCGCAGAATAATTCCAATCCCAAAAGCCCGGAATCCACGACTGGCAGATGTGTTAAAAACATTTGACCGGTGGGAAGGTAAAGGCTGGGGCATGTCTTCGCTGACCAATATGGCACTGGAAAACCAGGTTGACTTGCCACATTATATCCTGTATGCAGAGCAGGATGTTGGTCTGATCATACCGAAGGGGAAAGTGCTGGATGACGAAATGGATTGGTGGATAAAAAGCTTTGAAGGATACATTGACAAAAAGGCAAACGGCCGGGAGTTGAATAAAGAGCAATTGACCGCACTGGGCTATTTTTTCAAATCTGAAAGGATGAACAAGGCAGAGAAATACACCATTGCCCTAACTCCCGACAACAATCATTTTGCCGTTATTGCTGACTTGGAAACCTGGGGATTGATTCAAAAGCACCCAGAAAGTCCGCAGTTGTATCCGATTTACATTGTTGACAGAGTACTTTCAAAATTTGATTTTATTGATGAATTGCGCCAGCTTTTTGGGGGAGGCTTTGACACCTTAAAATCAGAGGTAAAGGAAGTTCTCAATGCCATCTACCACTTCAATCATTTTGGCAAATCTATAAAAGACCCCAACGCTTCCCAGGTTGGCAACTTTTTGTTTTTTCGAAAGCACCAGGTTGTAAAAGATGTTGAAGTGTTTAACGAGTTTAAAAGAAAAATAAGGCGTATAGTAAACACATTGACGCAAAATGAATTCCTGATTAAAAGTGGAGAAGGGCCAAGAACAAGCCATATTCTTAATCATAATTTCAAAAGAACAAACTCTCTTTTCGACTGATGCCATTTACTTCGAACTTTTCCAGTTGCCACTGTAAGCCATAAAACCATGTCAACCATCGACCAACAACTAGGAAAAACCCTCTGGGCTATTGCCGACGACCTGCGGGGCGCCATGAATGCCGATGACTTTCGGGATTATATGCATTTCGTTTCTTTTTCTAAGGTATCTGTCCGATAACTACGAAGCATCTGCCAAAAAGGAGTTGGATGCCGATTATCCTGTTTTGGAGAAAGACGACAGGCGTCCGCCTTTGGCCGTTTGGTATGCAGTCAATGAGGCAGATAAGCAGGAGTTTGAAAAGCAGATGCGCAAAAAAGTGCATGATGTAATTGAGCCCAAACACCTGTGAAGCAGTATTTCCGAAATGGCACGCAAGCAGGATGGAGAGTTGCTGCATACCTTGCAAAGCGGTTTCAAGTTCATCGAAAACCAGTCTTTCGACAGCAGTTGCAAGGCTTGTTTTTCGAAATAAACCTTGATTCTGAAAAGCTCGGTAAAAACTATTCAGAGCGTAATGCCCGGCTATGCACCATCCTCACAAAAATAGCAGAGAAAATTGCCGGGTTTTCAAACGCCGCCGATGTGCTGGGCGGTGCCTATGAATATCTCATTGGAAAGTTTGCCGCAGGCTCAGGCAAAAAAGCTGGTGAGTTTTATACACCGCAGCAAATCTCAACCATTCTTTCAGAAATCGTAACCCTCGACAGCCAGGACCCGGCATTGGGCAAAAAGAAAAAGCTGGATAAGGTATTGGACTTTGCCTGTGGTTCCGGTTCCCTGCTTTTAAATGTCCGCCGACAAATCAAAGAAAATGGCGGAACCATTGGTAGGATTTACGGACATGAAAAAAACATCACCACCTACAGCCTTGCCCGGATGAACATGCTGCTGCATGGGGTTAAGTACACGGAGTTTGAAATTCATCATGGCGATACATTAACTAACGATTGGAATGTGCTCAACGAAATGAACCCTTCCAAAAAATGGAGTTTGATGCCATTGTGGCCAATCCGCCTTTCAGCTATCGCCGGGAGCCTTCGGAGATAATGAGCTAAGATTTCCGTTTTAAAAGTTATGGTCTGGCCCCCAAGTCAGCCGCAGATTTTGCGTTTCTATTGCACGGATTTCACTTCCTGGGCAAAGAAGGAACCATGGCCATCATTTTGCCACTTGGCGTTTTGTTTCGTGGTGGCGCCGAAGAACGCATCATAACCAAATTGCTCAAAGATCACCATATTGACACAGTCATCGGTTTACCTTCGAACCTGTTTTTCTCAACCGGCATTCCGGTTTGCATTTTGGTGTTGAAGAAATGCAAGAAGTTCGATGATATGTTGTTCATCAATGGCTCAGAATATTTCGAAAAGGGCAAGCGGCAAAATCGTCTGCGAGATGGCAAAGGCAACGAGCCAAACGATATTCAGAAAATTGTATCGACCTATCAATTCCGCAATCAGGACGACCCACGTTATTCCCGTCGGGTATCGATGGAAGAGATTGAAAAAAACGATTACAACCTCAATATTTCAAGGTATGCAAGCACATCAGTAGATGAAGAAAAAATTGATCTTCAGGCGGTGAATACGAAGCTGGTGGAGATTGAGGCGAAAATCGAGAGTGCCAGAGAAACACACAATGCGTTTTTGGAAGAGCTGGGGTTGCCTTTGATTTAATTTTTCGGCCTGGTTCTTTTTTTTACATTCTGTGCCACTCTCTTGTTTACACAACAATGGAATCCAATCAGTTAATAGGAGAAGTGCGATGGTTGTTTACAAAGATAGGGGGTATAGATTTTTTGAATTGGCTGGCAATTTGAATATCTTCCATCGTGGCAGGTGTCTTTCACCGGACGTCCTTCATCATTTGAACTTACTGATGAGCAGGTCTCTCGCCTGATTTGCTATAACAGCAATCCGTTTTCCAAACCCCACGAATCAAATCAGTAATAATCTGCCCTGAAACAATCTAAATTATTGCTGTTTTTATTATTACCCGAC
Organism: Cytophagales bacterium; assembly: GCA_038205175.1. Classification (GTDB taxonomy): domain Bacteria; phylum Bacteroidota; class Bacteroidia; order Cytophagales; family Flexibacteraceae; genus JBBRCC01. The sequence continues at coordinate 4,788 of JBBRCC010000034.1, forward strand.
TGAAATGATCCGTTTTTTATATGTTCGATTATTACAAATTATTTTCCTCCATGTATATATTGAGGGAAGTGAATTCGGTTTTAGATGTATGCAGTTTTTTTATTTCATCCATTGCTTCAACTCAGCAAACTTTTGCAATAGAAGGTTTTATAAAGGCAGTTTGCATTGACCACTAAACCCAGGCACAGTATTGCAAATCGTAAGGCAAATCCGGAATTGTGTTGCGTTATGCAAGATAATCCCGGAAAGGATATTTGAAAATTAGCTGTAAATTTGCGCAGCAATGAAGTTTTTAACAATCGTATTGGCGGCTCTCATTTTATTCCTCACGGTTAAGCCTGGGATAGATTTGATTTCATTGCGAAGTGACGCTGATCAAGGTTGTTGTAGCGGACAATGCAAGCCTTTGGCAGACAACGAAATACCTGGAGATAAACAAAGCCAGAAAGACGACTGCAACGGAAATTCTTGTAATCCCTTTCAGTCTTGCGGCAAATGCGTGCTTTCTAGCCAAGTCACCACTTTTTTTGTGTTTTCAACACCTGAAATTTCAACCAATCGAAATTTCAACTACTCCGCAGCTTATACTTCTCAATGCTCTTTTGATTTTTGGCAACCGCCTAGAATTGCTTAACACTATTTGACTTTTGCCCCGCCAAAAGCGGCGCATTATTTTTCTATTGTTAACCATTTAAAATCAAAAAACATGACGTTTATTAAATCATTCGTAGTGGCTTGCATCGTTTTCACAGCATCCACAAGCATTGCTTTTTCGCAAACATCAAGCACAAATCAAACCGCCGATAGCACCAAAACCTTAACCCTTAAGGTGAAAGGAATAACCTGTTCTATGGACTTGAAAACAATTTCTAGCAATGTGGAAAAACTGCATGGCGTGAGCAGTTGCAAAGCAGGCAAAATGGGGCCAACTTCTTCATTTACAATAAAGTACAATCCTGAATTGGTTGCTGAAAAAGAAATCAACACAGCGATTGAAAATACCGGCGGTTGCGAAAATCCAAACGACAGGCCGTACAAAGTAAAGCAGTAATCAATCGATTTGGCAAGGTCTATTGTACGAATCAAACCTTGCTCAATTTAGACTTTTGAAACAATGAAAAAGTACTTATTCATTGTTGGTTTACTGTTTCCATTTGGCATTTCGGCGCAAACCATTTCAGGAAAAGTAACCAACGAAAACAAAGAACCATTGATTGGTGCAAGTGTTTTTTGGCTTGAAACAACCATAGGAACTTCGACAGGAGGCAAAGGAACGTTTGAAATAACAAGCCAAAACATCGGCAATAAAAGGCTGGTTGCAAGTTTTGTCGGACACACTTTCGACACCATCGAAATAACGAACCAAACCTATGTAGAGTTTAAATTGATAGAAACAAAAACATTGGATGAAGTTGTGGTGCAAGGCCAAAGGGAAAGCGCATTTATTTCAGATATTGATCCAATCAAAACAGAAGTTATTACCCAAACTGAATTGAAGAAAGCGGCATGCTGCGATTTAGCAGGCTGTTTTGAAACTCAAACCACTGTGCAACCTCAAACCACCAATGTGATTACAAACTCAAAAGAACTCCGTATTTTGGGTTTGTCGGGTGTTTACAGTCAGGTATTAATCGACGGTTTCCCCATGATTCAAGGTTTATCGTTCACTTATGGGATTAGTGGAATTCCCGGAACATTGGTTGATAATATTTATGTAGCAAAAGGAGCGAACAGCGTATTGCAAGGATTTGAAAGCATCAGTGGGCAAATAAATGTAGAAACCAAAGAGCCGGATAAAACCGATAAGTTATTACTGAATCTCTATATGAATAGTTTTTTAGAAAAACATGTGAACGCCAACTATGCTTTTAAACTTGGCAAATGGAGCAGCTTGATGGCCTTTCATACGGTGCAACCTGCAAATAAAATTGACCGGGACAACGACAACTTCCTCGACTTGCCGCAACTCACCCGATACATGTTTTTTAACAAATGGAAATACGGCAACGACAAAAATTGGGGATGGAGTAGTAAAATCGGCTTACGTTTTTTAAACGAACAACGTGTTGGCGGACAAACATTTTATAATTCTGAAAGCCATCAAGGTAGCACGAATATTTATGGACAAACCGTGAACATCAATCAACCAGAAATTTGGACGAAGACCGCTTATCGATTCAATGACAATCATAAGGTTACTTGGTTTGCATCCTCATTTCACCAAGACCAAAAATCATTTTTTGGTTCGGTAAAATACCAGGCACAGCAAACCAATTTCTACGGCAACCTGCAATATGAATTGGTTTATTCGAAAAAAAATTCGTTAAAAACCGGCTTTAGCTATCGCTATTTGAACCTAAATGAAGATATTGGATTTACTGATACCACGCTAAAAAGGACTTTCGCAGGGGTTTACAAACGGCTTGAAAATATCCCGGGGTTTTTTGCGGAAAACTCGATGAGTTTTTTGAAAGACAAACTCACCTGGATTGTGGGCATTCGTGGCGACAACCATAATCAATTTGGGTTTACGGCAACGCCGAGGACTTTGTTGAAATATGATGTAACACCTAAAACTGTTTTTCGTGCAAACATTGGCTCAGGGTGGCGAACAGTAAATCTATTCAGCGAGAATATCGGATTGTTGGTCAGCTCACGAGACATTGTTTTTTCTGAACAACTCAAGCCTGAAAGGGCAACTAATTTTGGATTAAACTTCACACAAAAGTTTGAGAACCAAAGCGAAAACCTTTCAGGATACTTCAGCGTGGACTACTACAGAACTGATTTTCAAAATCAAATTTTCCCAGACTACGACAGCAACCCAACGAAAGCAATTGTTAAAAACTTTACTGGAACAAGTGTTAGCAATGGTTTTCAGGCAGAACTGTTTTTGAAAATCCGGAAGCGCTTTGAAGTAAAAACGGGCTATAATTATTTAGACGTTTACCGGGAGATCAATGGAAGCAAACAACTGTTGCCTTTCAATGCTACCCATAAAGTTTTGACATCTTTTAGCTACAAACCATTGACCAACAAATTTCATTTCGATTTGAATGCACATTGGTTTGGAGAACAGCGATTGCCCAACACAAAATCAAACCCCATTGAATTTCAACGGCCTGATTTTTCAGAACCATATTCCATTGTAAACATGCAATTCACTTACATTTTTGCAAGGTTTGATGTGTACGCAGGCTGCGAAAACATTTTTGATTTCAGACAAAGACAGCCAATCAACAGTTGGCAAAACCCATTCGGCTCATACTTCGACACTTCTTTTGTTTGGGGGCCTACACGTGGTAGAGAAATATATGCTGGCGTTCGTTTCAAACTATCGAAGGAATAAGTCAAAGCTAATAGTCATATCTGCCACCGTTTGTGTCTGCAACAGTAAAAAACCTGTTTGCACTGAGCACCAAAACGAAACAAAGTATTGTAGGTCCGAAACAAAATCTTAGATGCGGAATTAGAGGCGGTCTTAGCGAGACATTAAGACCAGTTGAGCATGGAGACCAGGAGAAAAATGTTTCTTAAATAGAAGCATAAAAAAAGGGCAGGTTGTTGGCCTGCCCTCAAAAACATAAATATCTAGTTTCGTAGAAATTGTTTTCTGAAAACCGAACGTGAAGTTTTTCCTTCCATGAAATACATCCCTTGTTGCAAATCTGAAACATCTATGGTTGATCCTTCATTGGTACGGATTGGTCGCTTAACCGAAACCACACCGCCCATTGCATTGTAAATTTTTATCTCAGAGACTTCCTCAGCTATACTTATAAACAGATTGCCTTGGCTTGGATTTGGATAGAGTGAAACGTTCATCAATTGGACTCCCTCTCTAACAGAATTTACATTGTTTTCTTCAAATCCTCTAATCAATTGTCCTCTTATCTCGCCATTAGGAAAAGCAGTTGTATGAATGTTTACATACGCACTGTCGTTTCTGAACGCTATTGAATTAACAAGGCTAAATGGGGAAAAGTCTGTGTTTTTCCAATAACCAAAGGCTCCATTATTGAGTAAAAACGGCGTAATATTAAAAATCACCGGCCCGTTTTCTCCTTTCTTTCCCGCATGAAAATGCATGCCACTAGGTGAAATGCCATCGGCAACCACCATGTAATGAAGATCGGTTTGGTTTCTGTCGACCGAAACTACAGCGGTTCCACGAGCAGTTGAACTTACTGCCGGAACTTCTTGGCCACCTTCTATCATGGCGGAATATCCCTCTCTCATCAGTCTATACACCTGCCCTCTGATTTCACCATCTGGATTGGCAGTTGTATGCAGATTTAGGTAAAAGTTTCCGACAATAAGGTTTTTAATAAACATAGCAGGAATGTTGGCTCCGTTCAGCAATGCAGTGATTCTATTTCCAGACAAGTTAGGGGTTAAATTGAAAAATACGGGTCCGTTTACACCAACGCCGCCGGTGTGAAAGTGGGCACCAGTTGCAGCACCTGTTAAACCGTCGAACACCACATCAATTTTTATTGTGTCCATCGTTGGGCTGATCTTGATACTTGAAATTCCCTTTCCTACTGAAGTTCCTGCTGGCACTTCTTGCTCTGCGTTGATAAAAGCATCAAACGCTAAGTCATTGTCTTTCAGTAATTGGCCACGCACCTCACCGCCGGGGTTCGCTGCTGTGTGAATGTTTATATAAATATTACCTGCCATCAAATCGGTAAGAAAATCGGCTGGATCAACTTCTTTTGAAATTGAGTTGCCCAACAAATCATCGGTAAGATTTAAAATGACCGGCCCATTTACACCTATAGCCGCCCTATGAAGATGAGCTCCTGTGATGGCACCTGGCAAACCGGTCACTACCGCCCTAATCATTAGTTTTCCGGAGTGCTTGGACAAGGCAAATGTGGCCAATCCAAAACCCGGAGTGATTACAGCCGGATTTTCCTGGTCTCCATTAAGATTTGCTACAAACTGAATATCGGCTTCTGGAATAACCTGCCCTCGAATTTCGCCATTGGGATTGGCTGCCGTGTGAATATTCACATAAAGATTCCCGGCCAAAAAATCAGCTAGCAAAGCAGGCGTGAGGCTAGCTCCGGTTATGTAACCAGCGGCACTTGTGCCAGACAAAAAAGGCATAAGGTTAAAAACTACTGGACCATTTGATCCTGGATTGCCTTTGTGAAAATGGGCTCCCGTAATACTGCCACTGAGTCCGGTCACAGTTAAATTAATTCTAAGGCTATCCATTCCTGCATTCACGGTTATTGATGCAACGCCTACAGCATTGGTGATAACTGCGGGTACCTCTTCGCCACCATTCATGCGGGCAGAAAGTAATATCTGATCACTTAGGTGTGTCGCTGAAGAACTGAAAATACTTCCAGTTATTCCCATCAGCGTTAGAACAAGTTTTGTAAATTTTTTCATAAAATGAGTGTTTAAAAATGAAGGTTTTGATAAAAAAGAAATGGCATCTCTGCAAAAATTGTTTTTGGTTGGTCAGGTAGACATTGAAGTAATCAACAACAAGTTTAATATACTGACTAAATTTTGAACAGGCCACAAAGGTCTTAAGCTTAAAAACTTAAGCATTACACAATTGACATGAAAGGTTGTATCATGCACCCATTTGCCACTCGATTTCTAATGAGGGGAGTGAAAAAAGTGTTAGTTCGGCGAACTGGCATGGGGATGAAAAATCTTGTGACCCCCCGAAAAAACGTACAGAAAAATCACTTTAGCCATTCTCTTTTCCTTTTTTTATCTTTTCCTCAGCTTCTTTCATTTCACTTGCGTCCACGTCAAGACTTTCATTGTTGTTGAAGGGCCTCAGAGAAAATTTGGCACTAATCGGAAAATGGTCTGAACCAGTATTATTATGGATTTTTAGATTATCGAGTGTAAAGTGCTTGCTTACAAAAATATGGTCGAGCGGCCACCTTAGAAAAAAATATTTGGCATGGAAAGTACTAAATAGACCTCTGCCTCTTCTCGGATCCAACAACCCGCTTACTTTCAAAAACAACTCACTGGTGTAGGACCATCCTACATCATTCAGATCTCCTAAAACCAAAGATGGCTTATTGTATTCTTTTACTTTTTTGCCCACCAGCAAGATCTCGGCATCCCTGTCTGTACTTCTTGGATTTTCATGTGGCACAGGTGGCGTTGGATGGATAGCAAATAGTTTTACCTGATGGCCGCCTTCCAATTCAATAATTGCCTCTATAGATGGCACTTCAGGATCAATTAGGTGCAATACTTCATAGCTGATAATAGGAAGCTTGGAATAGAATAACATGCCATACGTGTTGTCCAAAGGTTTTTCCACGAAATTTGGATAGTTTTTTTTAAGTTCTTGCATTTCATCGGCCCAAGTCTGATCAGTTTCTACCAACAGCAGAATATCAGGGTTTTCCTTTTGAACCAGTTCAAGGATTTTGCTAAAATTTTTGTTGTATTGGTATACATTGTTCACCATAACAAATAGAGAAGGGAATTTTGAACCTCCCCCTGTTTTTTCGACCATTTTTGGGGACAGAACTGTGAATGGATAGATCTGGTACATCTGAAAAACTGCCAGCATCGCTACGCCCACAAATAGCAAATAATCAAATGCGCTGAACAAAGAAAAACCGATGATAAGCCAAAAAACCAAAATTGTGAGACAGAGAACAAGTTTTTGGAATCTCGGGTAATCAAAAATCCTGAATACCCAATTATCCTTTTTGATCATAGGAAATAAACCTATCACCAAAATCAATACACTGAAACTCTCTATTGCTATTTTCATAAAAATGCCTTGGGGTAGTGCAACCATACTGTTTTTTTGTGAAGGCACGAAACCTCACGTCGTTTAACATCTAAATCAATGAAATTTTTAAGATTTATAAAATGAGTTAGCAAACTGTGCTAAACGCACAATCACGTATCTGAAATCCTGATTTTAAAGCTGAAAGTGGCTCAAGCGAAATCATGACTGAAGAAGTTCAAAAGTTATCGGCCTATGTTTCCCCTTTTAATCAAGTTGTTGAAAATCATGCTGTTAGGTTTTGCTTTTGCTGGAATCTGAGAATGCTGTAGTTTATTTCAAGAATAATATAATATCAAAACTACCAGCTCCCCGCACCTTTGCATCACTCTTTCACCAAAACCAAACGCCATGTTTCATCACGTAAAAGAATTACAATTTAACGCAAGGGTTTCTAAACCCGATGTCCGTTTTGCAAAGCTTCTCCTTGAACAATTTGGTGGTCCCAACGGAGAATTAAAAGCAGCCATGCAATATTTTGTTCAGGCATTTGGATGCAGAAAGGCTGCTCCGGACAAATATGATATGTTGATGGACATTGCAACCGAAGAGTTCAGTCATCTTGAAATTGTGGGGGCAACCATTCAGATGCTGTTAACAGGTGTAAATGGCGAATTGAAAAATGCAGCCGATGAGTCTGACCTCACCAAAATGCTTGATGGAAGTGCGGCCAAAGAAAGCTACATACATGAAGCGATGGTAAATCCACACTTCTTCATAGTAAGTGGTGGCACTCCTACCTTAACCGATAGTGTTGGCAATCCATGGAGCGCTACCTACATCATGGGAATGGGCGACCTGACTGCTGACTTACGCTTAAATATCGGCGCAGAGACCAGTGCAAAAATGGTATATGAAAACCTGATGAAGTTTACCGACGATGTTTACGTTAAAGAGTCACTTCGCTTTTTGATGACAAGAGAAGTGGCACATTTTCAAATGTTTCAAGCGGCTTTAGACAGCATTCAACCAAACTTTCCACCAGGCATTTTGGAAAGCGATCCTAAATTCAGCAACAAATACTTCAACATGTCAAAAGGCGAAGATTCAACAGGCCCATGGAACGAAGGCAAAAGCCCTCTGCTGGGAGAAGAATGGGAAACTATTGAGGACCCGCTTCAACATGTAACCGATACGAACGGCTTGTTGAATGAAGAAGCAAAAGGAACAAACCGTACTGAAGAATCTGTTCGAACTGCCAATAAAAAATTGAGTGCCGATCGCAAAGAAACGGTCGACGTATTGAATGCCCACACAAACGGCTACATAAGCTGGTCGGTCTATGAGGAGCAAGAAAAATCAAAAAAGCCTAAAGAAAATTCCGTCCTGATGTAGAAAAAGCTCTTCGAACAAATCGACATTTAAATTTCAGTTAACCAATTAACCACAACAAAAATGGAAAATCACAACGCAACTTCTCAGCATTCCTCAAATGGATCTGAGCAATCAAATTCAGGCAAAAAAGCATCTATGAAGTCTTCGCTGTTAATGCAATTATTTGAAGAGGGATTGAAAGACATCTATTGGGCAGAACACGCTTTAATAAAAGCAATTCCAAAGATGATCGACAACGCTACTTCTCAGGATCTGAAAGAGGCATTGGACGCCCACCTGGAAGAGACTAAAGCGCATGTGAGCCGATTGGATAGAGTTTTTTCTTTAATCAGAATAGAGGCTGAAGGAGAGAAATGCGATGCCATGGAAGGTTTGATAAAAGAAGCAGTCAGTATCATGGAGTCGTGCGAGGAAGGTTCTATGCGTGATGCAGGCATCATTTCAGCTGCTCAAAAAGTGGAGCATTATGAAATTGCATCTTACGGAACACTCCGTCAGTTTGCAGAAACTTTAAATATGCCAGAGGTAGAAAAATTGTTGGTTACAACGCTTGAAGAAGAGAAAGAAGCCGACAGGATTTTATCTGATGTGGCCATGGATGCCGTGAACATAAAAGCTGCTGAAGACGTAGCTTAACTTAAAAAATGAACAACATTTTCAAAGGAATGCTCGCCGGTTACGGTGCAATGAAATGGGGAGGAGGATGTTTAGGGACTATACTCGTCTTTGTAGTCATCTACTTTCTTTTGGGTCAGTGCACCTAATTTGCAACAGCCAGACAACAATCAATCAAATCAATCAATCAATCTAAACCAATTTAAAAATGGAAAATTCAAGAGGGGGAAATGAAGAACTATTGGATAGAACTTCAGAAAAAAGAGTACTCACAGGCATGTTTCGTGACCGTGAAAGTACAGAAAACGCATACAATGCGCTAAGCGAAAGAGGGTATTCTAAAGACGACTTCAACTTGGTGATGTCAGACGAAACAAGGAAAACCCACTACAACGAAGACAATGCAGCTGAATCTACTGAAATCGGAACCAAAGCTGCCGAACACGCTGGCAAGGGATCCGCTATCGGTGGAACAATTGGTGCCATTGTGGGTGTAGTAGCAGCCATTGGAACAAGTGTGGCTATTCCAGGACTCGGAATTCTGATAGCTGGCCCTATTGCTGCCGGATTGGCTGGTGCTGGTGCAGGAGGATTTGCAGGAGGCATAATCGGAGCTTTGGTTGGTTCTGGAATCCCGGAGGCGAGGGCAAAACTCTATGAATCAGGGATCAAAGAAGGCAATGTGGTTATTTCGGTGACTCCAAGAAACGATGAAGACAGAGAATACCTGGAAAGAGAATGGAAGGCTAACCGTGGCGAAGAAATTCTTTATTAAAATTCTAACAACTTCAAATGCAAGGGATTGATTTTAATCCCTTGCTTATTTTGAAATCAAAACAAAAAAAATACTATGAAAAATCTTACAAATTTTAAATCGATTCTGGCTTTTTCAATTTGCATGGCGGGGACAGTAGTTATACTTTCCTCTTGTTCGGAAAATAAATCCATGGATTCGAAAGATGTGGCTGAGAACGAAAACATAAACAAACTTGCTGCCGATAGTCAAACGATTGTAGTGATCGATAATGACAATGCTACTAAGTTTTTTATGCGGGCAGCCGAAATACAATTGGAAGAAATTAGCTTAGGAAAGTTGGCCCAACAAAAAGGCACATCTACCGATGTGAAAGAATTGGGCAAGATGATGGAAAATGAACATGCCAAATCACTTTCGGAACTTCAGACGCTGGCGCAATCAAAATCAGTTGCTATTCCCGCCTCACCCACAGACGACTCAAAAGGTGCATATCAAAAACTTAGGGATAAAACAGGTAATGATTTTGACAAAGCCTACAGCGAAATGACGGTCAATCATCATGAAGATGCCATTGAACTTTTCGAAAAAGTGTCTAAAGATTCTGATGATTCAGAAATCAGAGCTTGGGCCAGTGAAAAACTTCCAGGCTTAAGGACCCATCTTGAACATGCAAAAGCTTGTAAAGAGAAAGGTGACAATAAGAGGTCTTGATAAAATACTCTTTAGTGAGTAATTGTTTGTTCAAATTGAAGTGCCATTGGTTTGTGCTCTGAATTTTGGACTGCTTAATCAAAAGCCCTGCGCCAGGTTTGTCAAAAACTGAGCGTGGGTTTTTGCATTTTATACCACACGCCACCCGTTTGCTTCGACAAACACAGTTTTTATTTGCTGCCAAACAAACTTTAATATTTATGCAAGGAAACAAACACCTGAATAGGGAACTAACGGAGGTCTTAAAGGAACGCTAATTAGTTGAAAAGAAAACAGAACCCATTCTCATTTCTCGCAAACCATGCACTACATTGTATAATATAAAAAAAAGATTATGTAAAACGGGCGCAAAAAAGACAGTCTACATTTGCTAAGGAACCATTTTTTAAAATTTTTTATGAAAACGCAGTCTGAAAAAACCAATGCAAGCACCATGCAATCGTCAAAACTCATGGAGCTTTTCGAAAATGAACTGAAAGACATTTACTGGGCAGAAAAGGCCCTAACCAAGGCGATTCCGAAGATGATCAAAAAGGCCACTTCTGAAGAATTGATTGATGCGCTGGAAAGTCACCTGACAGAGACAGAAGACCAAATTACACGCTTGGAGCAGATATTTGACATCATTGGAAAAAAAGCGGTTGCCAAAACCTGCGAAGCCATGAAAGGACTTATTGAAGAGGCAGAAGGAATTATGGATGACTGCGATGAAGGTGCTATGCGTGATGCAGGTATTATTGTCGCAAGCCAAAAAGTAGAACATTACGAGATCGCCTCTTATGGAACCCTGCGACAGTTTGCCGAAACTCTTGAGCTAACAGAAGCGGTTAGCCTGTTAGCGCAGACATTAGCTGAGGAAAAAGCAGCCGATGAAAAGTTATCTGAAGTTGCAATGAGTGCTGTAAATGTAGAGGCAGCGTCTGCGTAAAAATTAAATTGTTTTGCGTCTGAAAAGCGCATTGGTGATGCCGATGCGCTTTTTTTACTGAAATGCAAGGCTAATCTGATATAACGTTGAGCTACGAAACCATTTAAGTTTCTAAGATATCATTTAAGGCTTTAGCTGATCTGAGGACACATTGAAATTCTGCAATCTTTTCTAACAATCACGTAAGTTGGCATATCGTTTAGTCTTCAATCTTTGCATCGACAGAAAATCATCTTCCACACTTTTCAAATCATAAAAATATGGCAAATCTAAAAGAAAAAAAAGACGAAAAATCACCCACAAAATCACCTTCAAGGGAGGAGAAAAACAGAGAAGTTTCTTCAAAGCCTTCTGATTCTAAACCACAAAACAAAGGGGGAGTAAAGCGGTAAATAGCAGGCAACTGACATTTAACTGCTGTAAAGCGCAATGGCGATCATTGCGCTTTTTTTATGCAACTTTTTTAATTTTCTTGTTTCCGAACAGGCTTTGAATGAAGCCAACCTTCCGGAACTTTAAGTTTCCGGTTTTAAAATCAAAAATGCCATTTTGCTCATCTTCAATATCTGTTGCCTGTGTGTAGATGTCTACTGCTATGGGTCTTTTTCGCAGTGCTTGTTTATATACTTTGATCAATTCAGCACGTTCACTGTTATTTTCTGATCCTCCATAATTTAGAAAGCCAAAGCCACCTCATTCGCTTATGACAACGGGAACTTGCCGACGATAAAAAAACGGATCACCAACTATTAGAGAATATGCAGCCACATCATCTATATCTCCTTTTAACATTTTATCAAGTAATTCTTCCTATATCTGTATGTCCGGTGTATAAAGATGGGTTGTAAGAACATCTGACTTTAGGCGACCCTCTTCTGAAATATGCTGCCAGCCGTCATTGTCAATAACCAAGAACTGAGGGTGATGTATGAGCATATAATGATACATTTCGGTGATGTATTGCCTGGTTTTTTCATTACTAGCAATGTCCTGGGCTCCCCGGTCTTCATTATACAAACTCCACATCACTACGGAAGGATGTGTTTCAATGAGTGTGAGCATTCTAATCAGTTCTTCCCGGTGGTTATTTCGGCTTCTCTTATTTGACTGGTGTGCGCTGGGAACTTCCACCCAAAGCATAAGACCAATTTTGTCGGCCAGTTTGTATACACGTGGATCAACACCAGCAATATGGATGCGGACTATGTTACTCCCCAGTTTTTTCATGGCATTCATGTGGCGTTTAATTTCTTCATAAGTAGCCGTTCCTGGTTGATAAAGAATGCCATCCAGATAAACAGGATTTTTGTTCAGGTAAATGAAACATCCACGTGATTCTATTTTTCGAAGACCGAAATGCGTTTCGACTTCAGAAATATAGCCCTTGGAATCAATCAACTGCGCAACCAGATGATACAGGTTGGGTGTTTCGGAGGACCATAGTTTTGCTCCTGGCAGGTCCAAAACAACCCGTTGCTGCTTCTACCCATTCTGAAATAATATTTGAAAATCATCTTGGGCGATAGGAATACTCAAATGAGCTTTATTTTCAAATACTTTCAGCCGTATCGTATAATATCCTGAATCGTATGTCCGGGTTGTTAAGTTAAACCTAACCAAGCAATCTTCCACCACAATTACCACACCTTAACATGTACGCAGCCGGTTTCGCTCTACCGTTTCCAGCCAGATACTTCTCACAGCACCCGTATAGGTTTGCTACCAGATGCCACCTCGTTTATAGACATGCGATTCCTGCTTGCCCCTGGTTGTATCTGCGTCCATAGTTACGGCAATGCGCACGGCTCGGCGGTTCACAGGTTGCAGATGGTGTTCGGGAAGTTCGTAAGAAAAAGAGGTATACTCTCCAATGTGGCTTTCTTCTCCTTCTATTCTGAGCACAGGATGTCCGTTGAGTCAAATGCGTGTTTCATAGCCGCAGGCACCGAATGTAAACTGAACCATTGAACGGGGCAGACCTTCCATGCTTGGCTTAGGGAACCCCCTTTCATACCAAACCACACCTTTATCATGCCAACTGACACTCTGCTCATTTTTTTACCGCTTCAATATGCTGCTCAATATTGCCAGGCCAGTTGGCTTTATACTCATAAGCATGATCCAGAAACCAACCTTCCTGAATTCCCATATCCATAGAGTAATTAGAAAAATTCAATTCTCCGTCGGGCAAAATAAAAGAACCGGGCCGCAGCACCGCCCTGGGAAGAACGCCCATCGACGTATCATCTTCAAGTGCTTCCTTCTTTGTTTTGGTTGAGCCATAATTGGCATGTGTTCGTTCCATAATTGAAAACCTAAAGCACGTAAAAAAAGGATACGGAGTGCTTCCATTCAGAATCATATAAAATGAGTCTTCAATCATGTAATTCTAGAAATACTCTAATTTCTGAATCTTTGCATAATAAAATAAACACTTATGCAACCAACTTCAATTCGAACACCATCTTCAACCGAACACAAAAACATTGACCGAATTAAAGTCAATAAACCGGAGCTTCAAACTGGTTTCGACGTGGTTGTATTTTCGCACTTAAAATGGGACTTTGTATACCAACGTCCTCAGCATATTATCTCAGGATTGAGTGATGACTATCGGATTCTTTTTGTTGAGGAACCAACAATGTCAGGTGATTCAACAGAATGGGGAATCAAAACTTACGTTGTTACACCTCAAATTAACGTTCTTCAAGCTAAAGGAATTCGTATGCCAGAACTGGGGAAGTTTCTTGGAGCGTTTTTTGGTAATCAACGCCCTGCTGTAGCATGGTTCTATTCAGCTGCCTTTGTTCCAGTGTTTGGCGAATTCGATTTCAATACCATCATTTATGATTGCATGGATGAGCTCACGCATTTTAAACATGCCGATGCCGATCTGATAACCCAGGAGAAAAGATTACTGCTTGCGGCTGACATTGTTTTTACTGGTGGTAAGTCACTTTATGAAGCTAAACGAAAGTTGCATCCCAATGTTTATTGCTTTCCCAGCTCGGTAGATGCTCAACATTTCGAAACGGCACTTAACGGCATAGCCATTCCAGATGATATCCAAAATATCACAGGACCCATAGTTGGATACTATGGAGTGATAGATGAGCGCATTGATCTTGAGCTTATAAGAGACACATCTTTTAAAAATCCCTTAATTCAATTTGTATTGATAGGGCCTACTGCTAAGATTTCATGCGAAGACCTACCACGTGCAGCAAATATCCACTACTTGGGTATGAAGTCCTATCACGAATTGCCTGGCTATCTGAAAAGATTTGACATCGCTATGATGCCCTTTGTGATCAACGATGCCACAAAATTTATAAGTCCTACTAAAACGCTGGAATATATGGCGGCCGGAAAACCAGTAATTTCCACAAGAATAGAAGATGTGGTAAAAGATTACAGCGAAAAGATCGAACTGGTTAATAATGCTTCAGAATTTTCAGAAAAAATCCAACACATCCTCTTGTCCGGCACCAGCAACATGTTAGCCAGGTATGCCGAAACTTTAAAGCAAACTTCTTGGAGCAATACTGTAAAAGAGATGAAAGAAATTATCCAAAAACTATAAACAGATGAAAGCAGACATTGTAATTATCGGCGCTGGCATTTCCGGTGCTGTCCTTGCAGAGAGATATGCTTCAGTAGGACGCAAAGTTGTTGTACTAGAAAAGCATGATCATATTGCCGGAAATTGTTATGACTTTATAGATGAAAATGGAACCCTGGTTTCCAAATATGGAGCGAATCTTTTTCACACCAACTATGAAGAAGTATGGGATTATGTAAACCGGTTTACTGATTGGCTTGAATGGAAGCACAAAGTGGTTGCCCGGGTTGGCGACAGAACTGTTCCTGTTTCGGTAAATATTACTACAGTAAATACTTTGCTCAATCTGAACATCAGTTCTGAAGCAGAAATGAAAGACTGGCTGGAAAAGAACCCGCTGCCAACCCTGTATCCATCAAATGGGGAAGAATCGGTATTAGCCAAAGTTGAACCCATTTTATATGAAGATCTTTTTCGGGACTACACCAAAAAACAGTGGGATAAATACCCTGCAGAGCTCGATGCATCTGTGCTTGACCGAGCCCCGGTACATACTGATTGGAACGACCATTATTTTTCAGATAAATATCAGGCACTTCCAGTTGGTGGCTACACCAAACTATTTGCCAACATTTTGAATCACCCCAACATCGACGTGTACACAGATACAGACTATTTTGATGTTGAAAATGAATTGCATGGATTTGAAAAGTTGTTTTACACCGGCCCAATAGACCGATTCTTCAATTTCAAGTATAGCCTAGGCCAGGAACTGGAATATCGCTCGATAAATTTTGTAACTGAAACGGTGAACAATGAATTTTTCCAGGAAAACTCCGTAGTCAACTTTCCTGGTATGGAAAAGGCTTTTACGAGGATTATTGAATATAAGCACTTTGGCAATCAGAAGTCAGATAAGACAACGATTGTAAAGGAATTTGCCACAGCAAAAGGCGATCCATATTATCCTGTTCCTAACGAGCAAAACCGCCGGATCTATCAGCAAAACCGGAAAGAAGCCGAAAAGCTTTCGGATGTATATTTTGTAGGCCGACTTGCAAATTATAAATATTTCAACATGGATCAGGCCTTTAAAAATGCTCTTCAAGTATTTCAGGCATTGGAAATTTTAGAAGAAAAAAAAGTAGCATGACACTTTTTAAGACGTTTTTTATGGGTGGTTTCGAATGTGCAGACCACATCAACCGCTCAGGACAGCGAATCAACTTGCTTCACGAAACAGCTCATTCCGAAAAAATATATTCCGATTATGCCATGCTTGTTCAGGCTGGGATAAAAACGGTTAGGGAAGGCATTTGCTGGAGCGATGTAGAAAAAACACCGTATGCCTATGATTTTACAGAAATTAGAAGGCGAATTGATGCAGCTAATTATTTCGGAATTCAACAGATTTGGGACCTTTGTCATTTTGGCTACCCAGACGACCTCATACCAACACATCCGCTTTTTGTTGACCGTTTTTCGACACTTTGCCTCGCATTTGCAACTTTTTACAGGGCATACACCGACAATGTAATGTTTGTGATTCCCATCAACGAGATCAGTTTTCTTTCCTGGCATTCGGGCGACATGCGTGGAAAGGTGCCTTTTGCAGTCAATTCCGGTTTCGACATCAAGTATCATCTTTGTAAAGCTGCCATCCAAGGAATAAAGACATTAAAATCTGTGTGCCCGAACTGTCGAATTTTAACTGTAGAACCTTTAATCAGGATACATGATAATGTGTATTGTCCAGATCCTGAGCGGGTACACCAGATGAATGAGAACCAGTACCAGGCCATGGACATGATCGGGGGATACATGTGCCCCGAACTTGGCGGAGATCCTTCCTATCTGGACATATTGGGCTTTAATTATTATTACAACAATCAATGGATCCACAATGGTCCGATTCTGGTGTGGGACGATGAAAGTGAAAATTCAGCAAAACTTTCAATGCTCTTAGATATGGCTTACCGCCGCTTCCAACGCCCAATTGTACTTACCGAAACAGGTCACTTTGGAAAAGATAGGGCCAAATGGATTCGTTTCGTAACCGATGAATGCAAAGAGGCTCTCTTCAATGGAGTGCAACTTGAGGGTATCTGCATTTATCCTGTCATAGATCGACCAGATTGGGATGATCTCACCTCATACTCAAATAGGGGGATCTGGGATTTTGGCGGGGAAAAAGATCGGGTTGTTCATGAACCGTATTATTCTATGGTTCAAAACTGCATAAAGGAAATAGAACATCTTGTTCCAATGTTTCAGGTTCATGTAAGCCTTAACCTGATGCGGGCTGTGTCATAATGTATTCGTACCGCCAATTTTTCAACTAAATATAAACTTATTCAGAACAAGATATAGTAATAATCTGCAGTGAAACAATCCAGATCATTACTTTTTCAGTAATACCAAACTGAAATAATCTGTTTTTGATAAGTTAGTTTATTGCAAATTAGCAGGAAACGATATAAAAAATTTGTAATTTACATTTTGGGAGTTCAATTCACATGCTGTAAAATATGTTTATAATTATATAACACATCAATACCAGTTATATGCAAAATTTGTAAAAAAAAAACAGGCCTATAATTTTCGATCGGGTAGAGCCGCAACTAGATAAAACAATGCCAGAAAAATTGCAGAAAGTGGACATTCTATGGTAGCAAAAAAGAGCCCCCTCCAAGATGATACCTGAAAATTACCTGAAAGAATCTCTAACTCAGCCTGAAAAAAACCAATTAAATTGTAAATGTAAATGAAACTTAAATCAAACAGAAAATGAGAAATAAAGAAGAATTAAAAGCTGCAGCCGATTTGGCAAAAAAAACCAAACGCAAACTAGCTGAAAGTTTGGGTATGGATTCTGGTCTGGGCACTGGAAAAATGCTGGTTGGCATTCTTGCCGGCATGGCAGCAGGTGCTGCTTTAGCCTTGCTATTTGCACCTGATAGTGGTAGAAAATCCAGAAAAATGATTGCAAGGAAAGGAAATGGATATTTAGACGAAGCAGGAGAAAAGTACGTCAACCTCATTGAAACTTTGGCCTCCGCTTTTGATAATGCTAAGTCCAGCGTTTTCAACACAGCGGACGAAGTTGGAGCAAAAGCAAAAGACTACAGAAACTCAGTAGCGAAAACGGAGGAAGAAACCCTTGGTAAATATTCCTGATTGGGTTTTCGGTTTTACTCACAAATAAAGAGCGCTGTTCACGGCGCTTTTTGTTTTAAAAGGGTTTTTAAAAGAAAGCATAGCTCGTTTTTTTTATTTTAATGTATATCAAGCCATTGATCCAAAACATGCAAAACATGCTTAAGATTGTGTAAGCAAACTTGGATTGTCTTTTAGCAAATTTGCCCCAGTTAATTTGAATCCGTATAAATTTCCAATGGAAAAAATCTTGATGACTAACAACCATCGGGCTTACGCCAAAATTTACTCAACCACTTTAAAACGACAAATGTCATGATCAAAACTAATGAAGACTGGAATGTGGAACACCCGGGATAGGAAACAGGGCTTTTTTTGCCTTAAAAGCATTAAAATCTAAACGTGGAAAGTAAGTTTTACAGATTTAAAAAATTATTATTGACGGTTGAAAAGAGGCACTTTGGTTAGGAAACCAAGATAGTTCTTAAAGCTGTTCAGAAATCTTGTTTTAGTTCGACAAGATGAATTAAATGATTAATTAGTTCTGGTTTAATAATTAAATCAGACATATTTTCAAAGCTATACATCATCATTTACTTATGGCTAGCATACCTCAAACCAACCCTGACGAAAAGCCTAAAGAGGCTTATGAAATCATGCTTGAACAAATCGAAGCTGGTTTAAAAGAACACAGACGGTCGGATTTGGGGCTATTCTTGTCCTCTTTATCAGCAGGTCTGGAAGTGGGCTTCAGCATCCTGATAATCGGAATTATCCATACCCTTTTCAAAAATGAATCAACTTACGGTCAATTAACCTTAATGATGGCTTTGGTTTATCCGATCGGTTATATTTTCGTCATTATCGGTAGATCTGAGTTGTTTACAGAACATACCACGCTGGCCACTCTGCCTGTGATGAACGGTGAGGCCACCTTGGGTAGTTTGGTCAGACTCTTTATCATTGTTTATACTGGCAACCTGGCAGGGGGTTATATTTTTGGAAGTATATCTCTTGTTTTTAATGCGGAAATGCACCTGATAGGAAAGGAATTTTTTTACTTCGTTTCCGAAAAGATGTTAAAATATAGCGTAGGCGCCACTTTGATTAGCAGCATCATGGCAGGCTGGCTCATGGGTATGCTTTCGTGGCTGCTGAGTTCCGCACAAGATACTTTTAGCCGTGTGGTGATGATATTTTTGGTAACTTTTTTAATAAGTATTGCAGGATTGCACCATTGCATAGTTGGTTCCATTGAGGTATTTATGGCTTTTTTTGTAGAAGCCGATCATATAAGCTGGGTTGAGTTTCTCAAGTTTCAGACACTAGCCACGATTGGTAATATAATCGGGGGTGTTTTTTTGGTGGCACTGGTTAAATATGCCCACAGCAAGCGGCATTAGGCAACTGAACTGGCTTTGCCAGCCATTGTAGAATGTGTGACGGCAAGCGTCAAGTAAGTGAATTTTCCCAGCAGTTCCCTTTTTCATTGCTTTTTCAACTTTCAATTAGAAAGCGCATTAATAGAACTTTACTCCACAAATTATGTAAGTCATTCACTAAAATCTGTAAGTCCATCGCTGTTTGTTAAACCTACTTTTGATGGCAGGAAAAATTCATTTTCTGCATAAAAAAAATCCTCATGGAAAAGGAAACGGTGATGACAAAAGACATTGTTGAAATTGCTTCAACAGATTGTAAAACACTTGCTGCAGCTGTTACAGCGGCAGATTTGGTGGAAACTTTGCAAGGTGAAGGCCCATTTACAGTATTTGCTCCAACAGATGCAGCATTTGCTAAAATCCAATCGGATGTAGACAACCTATTGAAACCAGAAAACAAATCAAAGCTATCGAAAATTTTAACCTACCACGTGGTAAGTGGAGAAATGATGGCAAATGATTTGGCAGACGGTCAAGAACTGACCACAGTAGAGGGCAGTAAACTAAAGGTAATGGTAAAAGATGGTGAAGTAACAGTAGGTGGGGCAAAAGTTACCTCTGCGGATATCGAGGCCTCAAACGGAGTCATTCACGTGATTGACAAAGTGTTAATGCCAAACGATTAAAGCAAAAGGCTGGAAAATAAGATTTCCACCCTAAGCATATTGATTTGACTTGATGAAACTTCAAAAACTTATCAGATTGGTATAACGGGTATCTCAAACACTGTGTTTTTCCAATTTTCATGCAGTGACCAACGAAATGGTAGTCGAGTGAGTAAGCGTTTGTTTTGTAAGTTTCATTGGGCAAATCTCTTTTTTCAAAATCCAATTCTCAACTAATTCATCAATTTAAAGTGAAAAAAACATCAAGTCCAAACACTCAAAACTTGTCAGCACAAGAAGCTATAGAAAAGCTTAAGGAACTGATCAAGGGCGAATCCATCTGTTTCTTTTGTACCCAGCTTACTCAACAACCAATAACTGCCAGACCCATGAGCACACAAAAAGTAGATGATCAGGGAAATATTTGGTTTTTGAGCTCTATTAAAAGCGATAAGAATGTAGAGATTAAAGAAAATGATGCTGTGCAATTATTTTATTCAAACCCTTCCAACTACGAATTTCTTAGCGTTTTTGGAAATGCGAGCATTTTTACTGATAGAAATATGATTTACGAGATGTGGACACCTTTTGCTAATGCTTGGTTTAAAGATGGAAAAGACGATTCTGATATTTCTCTCATAAAAGTAACACCCGAATCCGCCTATTACTGGGATACTAAAAACAATAAAATGATTTCTATGATAAAAATGCTGGCATCAGTATTTAGTGGTAGTCCTCCTGATGACGGAGTAAAAGGGACTTTAAAAATCAAATAAATTTAGTTCTCAAGTTACCACCAAAAAAGTTTGGGGTGTCAGAAACTTTGTCCAACAATTTTCCATTTCATCTCTTCCATTAAAATCGTTTTCAAATGTCCATTCAAACAGTTAATCCCACAACAAATAAAGTCATTGAATCTTTTCATGAAATGACAGATAAGCAGGTTGATGAAGCAGTAGCAACAGCAGCAAGCACCTATGAAAACTGGAAGAGAACCGATTTTAAAAAACGAGCCGATATTCTTCATAAAATTGCTGGTTTGCTTAGAGATAAGAAAGCGATACTGGCGAAGATGATCACTTTAGAAATGGGTAAGCTATATGAGCACGCAGAAGGCGAGATAAAGTTAAGTGCTGAAATATTTGATTACTATGCCAAAAACTCAAAGAGTTTTTTAGCTGATAAAATACTGCAACCAACGCACGGTGATGCCCTAATCAGGTATTCCCCTATTGGGGTTTTGCTTGGTGTACAACCTTGGAATTTTCCATTTTACCAGGTAGCCCGTTTTGCTGCCCCCAATATTATGATTGGTAATACCATTTTGGTAAAACATGCCTCCATTGTGCCTCAATGTGGTATTGCTATTGAACATATATTCAAAGAAGCAGGCGCACCAGACGGCTTATACACCAACCTGCTTATTTCCGGCAAACGAGCCACTGCATTGGTGGCTGACAAAAGAATAAAAGGAGTATCGCTTACAGGCAGCGAAGAAGCTGGTGCCAGTGTAGCCTCAGAAGCTGGTAAGTATGTAAAGAAATCGGTATTAGAATTGGGCGGGAGCGATGCATTTATTGTCCTGGAAGATGCCGAAATGGACAAAGCAGTGGATTGGGCTGTGATAGGCAGGATAAATAATAACGGGCAATGTTGTGTTGCCTCCAAAAGGTTTATAGTGCTGGAAAGTGTGGCAGATGTTTTTTTAGAAAAATTTAAAGCCAAACTTTCTCAATTGATCGTGGGCGATCCTATGGATGCTAAAACGCAACTAGGCCCAATGAGTACTGAGGCAGCAGCAGAGCAAATTGCATCGCAGGTACAAAAAGCAGTTGATGGCGGTGCTACCATTGTTTTGGGTGGCAAAAGATTGAAAAGAGAAGGAGCTTTCATGGAGCCAACCATCATTACCAATATGCTGCCCGATAATCCTGTTTACTATGAAGAGCTGTTTGGCCCGGTGGCCACATTTTTCAGGGTAAAGGACGAGCAAGCGGCCATTGATTTAGCCAATGATTCGCCTTACGGCCTAGGTGGCTCCGTGTTTACGCAAGACATAGAAAGAGGAAAACGGGTGGCAGATCAGATTGATACCGGCATGGTTTTCATCAATCACCCCACCTGGACGCAGGCTGATTTACCCTTTGGCGGCACCAAACGCTCCGGCTATGGTAGAGAACTTTCTGAACTGGGTATCGATGAATTCGTAAATAAAAAACTAATCCGTATTAGCGAATTATCAGATCCCTTTTAAAAAAACGAAATGAAAACAGAATTAGAATTGAACGAAATGATTTTAGGAGTAACTCAAAAAATCAGAGAAAGCCATCCTGAATTGCTGAAATATCTGGATGAAATGCCAATAACCGTTCCTTACCAAGAAAATCCGGAAATATCTGTTAAAACCCTAACATCTTATTACGATTCTATAGTTGAATTACTCGATAAATATGAGCATAATAATGTACGTCCAGAAATAGTTGAAAATTCGCCAATCACCGAAATTAAAACAATGGAATTGGATACTGTATATCAAAATTTATTGACAGAAGTGAATGGCATTACTTTCTCATATTATGATGTAGGAGAAGGGAAAATACCTTTAATATTCCTTCATGGTTTTCCATTCGATAAGTCGATGTGGAAAGGGCAACTCGATAGTTTAAAATCTTCCAATCGTTTAATTGCCTTTGATATTCGGGGGTTTGGACAATCAAAGGATGAAAACACACCGCTAAGTATTGATTTATTTGGCAATGATTTGGTGTCGTATATGGATAAACTTAAAATCGAAAAAGCAGTTCTCTGCGGCTTATCCATGGGCGGCTACATCGCCTTAAATGCCGTAAAAAGATTTTCCGAACGCTTTGAAGCCTTGATTTTATGCGACACACAATGCATTGCTGATTCTGCTGAAGTAAAAGAAAACCGTTACAACACAATCGAGCAAATTAATCTTGGTGGGCCAACAGCGTTTAATGAAAAATTTATAAAAAGTGTTTTCCATCCCGATTCCCTGATACATGAAACAGAGCTGGTAGAAAACTTGCGAAGTGTTGTGTTTGCAAATTCTAAAGCCATCATTATTGCCGGATTAACTGCCTTGGCAGAGCGCTCCGAAAACTGTTCTACTTTACATCTCATTCATATTCCCACATTAATTATTTGCGGTAGAGAAGATGCAGTAACACCACTGGCGAAATCTGAATTTATGCATGAGCACATTGAAGGCTCTAGTTTGAAAATTATAGATAATGCAGGCCATGTTTCCAACCTTGAACAATCAGAAGAGTTCAATAAATCGCTTATAGAATTTCTAAATGCTTTACCTTCTAAACCTATTATTAGTTAACTTATCAATGTGATTTCGCTGGTATTCATTTGCAAAAAAGAATTTTTCTGAGGCCTCATTCACATGTTGTATACAAAAGAAAACGCTCCAGGATAATTTAAAACTTACGGGTTTGCCAACCTCTTTCCTCACTCGGAGGCTAAATTTTATAAAACTTTCAATTTTTGGTGTAAAATATCTACAAGGCCTAACACCCATATTTGGGCTATGCTTTTATCCGAAATCTTTGGTGCTGCGCCCATTTCCTACAATGAACTGCTTCAGTTTAATGAAAACGCACCAGACCTTATTATCTGGGCTGCACCCTTCATGTTTTTGTGCGTATTAGTTGAGTTTGGTATTTCTCAATATCAAAACAGAGGATATTATAACAAGAAAGAAACCCAAGGTTCTATCATGGTTGGAATTGGGAATGTGCTCATCAGCACCGCCATTAAGTTTCTTCTTCTCTGCATGGCTGTTTACATTTATAACCTGCTTCCATGGCGCATGGAGTTTAGTTGGTGGACCCTTGTGCCTTGTTATATACTTTATGATTTTTGCAGCTACTGGGCTCATTACATATCGCACCATCAGCGGTTTTGGTGGGCTACTCATGTGGTGCACCACTCTGCCGAGCATTTTAACCTCACCACTGCTTTTCGGCTTAGCTGGGTGCAGTATTTTAAAATTGTATTTATGCTGCCGGTATTTCTTGCCGGGTTTCACCCTATAGTGTTTTTTGTGGTGAATCAGTTGTCCATTCTATTTCAGTTTTGGGTGCATACTGAATACATCCGCCGACTGCCTGCCTGGGTGGAATTCGTTTTTGCTACACCTGCCAACCACAGGGTGCACCATGGTTCGCAGGCCAAATACATCAACAAGAATTTTGGTGGCACATTTATCTTATGGGACCGATGGTTTGGCACCTATCAAGCTGAAGAAGAGCGGCCTATTTATGGAATTACCCACCAATCGAAGAACAAGGCCAACCCCTTTGTTATCAATTTTGAAGAGTATGGCCACATGCTAACCGATGTGCGCCAGGCAAAAGGGTTACGTCAAAAGCTATTTTATGTTTTTGGCGACCCTGTGGCAATAGCTGAGAAAAAGGGTTTGGCAAAGCAACAAATTGAAAATTCTGAAAGCGCTGAGCAAACTTTCAGCGTAAGTGAGCTGGAGCCGGATTTCAGCATTCAAGTTGCAATTCTATAAGGTAAAAAGAGGATAGGGTTCGTTTGAGCCTCGAACCCAGAAAAGGATCTCTTCTCGTTTTCCGGGTTTTGTTTTAGCTGTTAAACAGGAAATCTCTGAGGTGCAGAATGCCAATGTACTTGCCATTTTCCTCTACCGGAGCCACATTTATTTTGGCATTCATTAGCAAGCGAGGCACATAGCGGGCATTCAACGTAGCTGGAATAGAAATGACCGGCTTGCTCATCAGCTGGTACACACTCACTTCTTCTAAGCTCAGGTCAGGAATCACCACACCCCTAATGATGTCCGAAATAACCAAAATGCCATTGGCGTCTTGGTCGTTTCGCTTTTCAATGATGAGGTAATCCACATTTTTTTCCTTCATCAGTTTCACAGCATCTTTGGCTGAGGACAGCCCATCGATGTAAAAAAGCTTGTCCGAAACAATGTCTTTGGCGGTTTTATTTGTAGCCATGGTAGTTGGTAATTTAAAGTTGTTCTTCCTTGAGTCGGGTTTTAATTTTTTCTATTTGCGATTCCAGGCCAGCCACCCTGTCTACACTCAGCACTATGGCAATGCCATTGCCGGGTTCCCGAAGTTTGCAATCTTTGGTTATGGCGTCCATCACCCGGTTCACAATGTGTTCTTCCACCACAAACAAGATGATGTCGGTTTTGTCTTCCACAGACATGCCGAAGAATTTGGCTTCCTTCGAACCTGTGCCACGGGCAGGCAGTACTACATCGCCGGTTGCCCCGGCTTTTTTGGCAGCATCGATCACCATGTTGGTGATTTCAGGCTTCACCAGGGTCATTATCAGTTTGAACTGCATCTTTTTTTGATTTTAAAATTTTTGAAATAATGTCGAGCACCTGGGCATAGCCAAGCACCGTGATGATCGGAAATAAACTGGCAAAAGCAATGAGCCCAAAGCCATCTATAGCAGGGTTTCTACCTGGAACCACACTTGCCAGGCCAAGCCCCAAAGCCGCCACCAGCGGAACAGTAACCGTAGATGTGGTTACCCCGCCCGAGTCGTAAGCTAAGGCTATGATTTGTTTGGGGGCAAATATGGTTTGAACCACCACCACCACATAGCCAATTAAAATATACAAGTAAAGTGGCGTACCAGTTACAATTCTAAATGTACCAACTGCCAACGATATGCTCACGCCAGTGGCTACCACCAACCTTAATCCCCATTGGCTGATGGAACCACCTGAAACCTGATTGGCTTTGATGGCCACAGCTATCAAAGAAGGTTCGGCAATTGTGGTTGAAAAGCCGATAAGTGCGGCAAATAGATAAATCCAGTAATAGGATTTCCAAGAAAGCTCGCCGCCATAACTAGCCTGCACAAAAGCGGTGTCCGAGAGTTGAACGGCCATCATGTTGCCAATAGGAAACAGTGCTTGCTCGAGTCCCATCAAAAAAAGGGTTAGTCCGATAATGACAAAGATTACCCCAATAATTACTTTTCTCAAGTTAGGCACCGACTTTCTAAGCACCACAATCTGGAAAAAAGCGATAAGCAGCACAATAGGTGCAACATCCCGCATGGTGTCGGAAAAAACACGACCCAGTTTGATGAAGAAATTGAAAATGCTTAAGTCCATTGTTGCTAAAATATGATCATGCCATAGCCCATCACGAAAATCATGGGCATCAACGATGCAAATGCTATCAGACCAAAGCCATCAGTAAGCGGACTTCGTCCTTTGATTACAGTAGCCAGGCCAACCCCAAGTGCAGTTACCAAAGGAACTGTAATGGTTGAAGTGGTAACACCGCCGGCATCGTAAGCAATACCAATAATTTCATGTGGGGCAAAAATGGTCATCACCATCACTATTATGTAACCGCCAATAATCAGGTAGTAAATGGGCCAACCTTTTATGATGCGAATAACCCCCACCACAATGCTTAAGCCTACCGAAACAGCCACCGACATGCGCAAACCAAAAGCATAAGAAAGCTCTTCTTCAGGTTTTATAATGTTGGATTCCACAGAAATGCGTGCTGCTTCTTTGGCTATGGCAATGAGGGCAGGTTCGGCCACGGTGGTGGAAAAGCCCAGTGCAAAAGCAAAAATGAGCAGCCAAACAATGCTGCCCTTTTGGGTTAAAGCGTAAGAAAGATTTTCTCCGATCGGAAAAAGGCCAATTTCAAGGCCTTCTACAAAAAACATAAGCCCGACCACAACCAGCAACATGCCCACAATTACACCACCAAGATCGGGGAAAGGCTGCTGAAGCACCACTATTTGAAAAAAGGTAACCACCAGAATAATGGGCACAAGGTCAAGGAAAGCACTTTTGAACTTGTTGGCTATCCTTATGACCACTTTTTTCATGCTGATATCTATTGGCTGTGCTTTGGGGCGCAAAGATACAGCAAGTGAACAGCTTGGATTTTTAAATTTGATTAAAAGTGACTAAAATCATTTGATGCCTTTATTGATTTTGAATTTCAGGTTTCAAGTTTGAGATTAGGAAGTTTCAGGTTTCAGGTTAGGAAGTTTCAGGTTTCAAGTTGGGAAGTTTCAGGTTTCAGGTTGGGAAGTTTCAGGTTTTTAAAAGAACAATGAACTGAATACCAATGTGGGCTAATGTGCCTATGTGGTTCAAAAATGAAGTTTCAGGTTTCAATTTTCAGGTTGGAAAGTTTCAGGTTTCAGGTTGGAGAGTTTCAGGTTTTTAAAAGAACAATGAACTGAATACCAATGTGTCCTCATGTGCTTATGTGGTTCAAAAACTGCATTTATAAATCCAAACTTGATTTTCTAAAAATTTGACTCTTACTTTGCAACTCATTCCACAACAAACCGGGGTGTCCTGAAAAGGGCTGAGATCATTACCCGTTGAACCTGATGCGGATCATACCGACGAAGGGAAGTTTGTGACGATAACCCGCCTGCCTGAAAAAGGCATTGCCGTGTATGTTGTGGCTTTATCAAGCAACGCATGCGTAACATCCTGATTTTTTTCTTTTTGCTGTTCACAAGTTCGCTCATGGCCCAAGTGGTGGTGGAAGGCGTTGTAAAAAACCAGCAAGGCCAAACCCTTAACATGGTGGCCGTTTATGTGGCAGACAAAGGCGATGTGACCAATGCTGCAGGCAAGTTTCAGGTCAACCTCAAGGCCGGCAATTATACTTTTCGATTTTCCCGACCCGGCTACAAAACCCTTGAACTTCAGCGAGACATTGCTTCAGAGGCGATAATCCTGGATGTTGTGCTCACCGAATCACCTTTCAACACCGAGGAAGTGGTGATTTCTGGCGTTCGTTCTGGGTCGAATGCTGCAGTTTCCGAAAAAACAGTTTCCAAAGTAGAAATAGAACAGCAGTTTGTTGGGCAAGATGCTTTGTTTGTACTCGAGCGAACCACGCCATCCATCATCACCAATTCGGAGTCCGGTTCGGGTTTTTCGAATTATGGTTCGTTTAGGTTGAGGGGCATAGACCAAAGCCGCATCAACATGACTTTGAATGGCATTCCACTGAACGATATGATAGACCAAGGTGTGTTTTTTTCCAACTTCACCGACTTTGCCAACAGCATCCAATCCATGCAAGTGCAGCGTGGCGTGGGCTTAAGCACCAATGGCACAGCATCTTATGCCGGGTCTGTTAATTTTGAATCCATGAGCCTCACCGATACTTTGGCCCGCACAGATGTCCAACTTTCTGCAGGCTCGTTTGGCACAGTGCGCTCATCTTTGGAGCACAATACCGGCCTTATCAACAACCGTTGGGGTTTTTATGGCAAAGCTTCAGGCTTTCAAACAGATGGATATCGGGATCATTCAGGTTCTCAGGCCTATAGTTTCTTTTTGTCGGGAGGCTATTTTGGAGAAAAAGACCTGGTAAAAGTAACAGCCTTCACCGGGAAAACCAGAAATCAATTGGCCTACTTTCCTGTGCCTTGGGATTTGGTGCAGCAAAACCCGAAAACAAATATCAATTTCAAAGAAGACAGGGACAATTTTGGTCAATCGTTTGCTCAGGTGCACCATACCCGATTTTTGAACCCGAAATCTCACCTCAGTTCCTCTGTTTATTTTGGCGGAGCAGGAGGGGAGTTTCCTTTTGGATTCAACGACGAAGAAGGCAATTTTCTGCAATTGAATTATCCACTTCGAAACCAGCACTACGGGGTGATGAGCAATTTCCATACGGAATCGGAAAACGGCAATCTCAGTCTTGAAACAGGTGTACATGCCTACACTTTTAGGCGGAAAAACTGGGAATTTATAGAGCCGAACGACAAAGAAATTGTGTACACAGACCGCACCACAAAAAATGAAATAGCTGCTTTTGCCCGGTTGAGTTATGCGCTTGGCCGTACCCGTTTTTTTGCCGACCTCCAGTTGAGAAACGTAAGTCTTTCGTTTATTCCAGACCCAAATTTTGTAGATCCTGCAGAAAAAATTCCAGTGCGCAATTGGGTGTTTTTGAATCCGAAAGTTGGGGTGCAGCAGCGTTTGAATCATGCGATGGAATTGTACACCACTGTTGGCTATACCCAGCGGGAGCCAACCCGATTCGATATACTGAATGGTGGTGTAAACATTGATGCGTCCAACTTATTTCTGATTCAAAATGTGAACGCTGTGAAGCCAGAGTCGGTGGTGAATGTAGAAGCAGGCCTCAAATTAAAAGGCAACCAGTTGACCGGACAAGTGAATGGTTTTTACATGGATTTTAGCAATGAAATTCAAGGAGTTGGTGGCTTTTCGCAGTTTGTTCCCATTAGAAAAAATGTGGAGAAAAGTTTCAGACGGGGTTTGGAGCTGGACTTGGACTATAAGCTGAGTAAAAAAATATCTTTTTTTGGCAACCTCACCGCCATGCAAACGGGCATTAAGGAGTTTAGGCAATTTGTAGATGCGGCAAGCAATACATTTGGCAAAGACACTGCCATCATTTTCAACAATGTAGAAGCTGTTCTTTCGCCCAGGTGGATGGGAAGAATAGGCGTGCAGGTTTCGCCGATTAAAGGTTTGGATATTCGCCTGTCGGGCAGGCATGTGAGCACGCAGTTTGTTGAGCTCACCAACAACAAAGATTTTGTACTTCCTTCGTTTACCGTAGTAGATGCGCAGGTGAGCTACAATTTCTGGAAGCAACACAGCCTATTGCTGATGGTGAACAACCTGACCAACCAACGCTACTACACCTTTGGCACCGGCGATCCACTTTCCGACGCAAGGCCCAATGTATTTGTGCAGGCACCCCGACATGTAATGGCCATGCTTAAACTTCAATTTTAAACACCATGAAATTAAACATTGCCCTCGACTGGACACCCAATGTGATCCATGCTGGAATATTGGTAGCGCAGCAGTTGGGCTACTTTGCCGAAGCAGGTCTGGAATTGGATTTGATGTCAGTAGAAGTAGATAACTATTGCGCCAAACCAGTAGAAAAAGTGTTGGAAGGCGAAGCTCATTTGTGCATTGGCCCCACAGAACACCTGTTTCAGTACGGCCAATCTGACTCTGGGGCACCACTGTTGCAAGCGGTTGCCACCATTATGCAACAAAATATGAGTGCCTTTGCCACCTTGAGGTCGAGTGGATTGAACCGCCCCGCAGATTTGGATGGCAAGTTATACCTCGCCTATCAAACCCCGTTGGAAACCGAGATTCTCCAGGCCATGATTCGGTTCGATGGAGGTTTAGGTCAGTTTAAAGTGAGCGCACCTCCCCGCTTGCAACTTTGGCACGAATTTATAGCCTCGAAAGGAGACGTGTGTTGGATTTTTAAACCTTGGGAAGCTGCGCTGGGCGCCAGAGCGGGCATTAAACTTAACCTGTTTTCTCCAACCGATTTCGGTGTGCCCTATGGCTACACTTCCTTGCTCATGGCCTCCAGCCAGCGAAATCAAGAAGTAGACAAGGCCATCCAAACGTTTATTCAGGTGGCCGAAAGAGGTTATCAGTTTGTGGTGCATGAAACGGAAAAAGCCTTGGAACTGCTGTGTAAGCATGTGAAACATCCCAATTTTGCCGATAAAGATTTGATTCAGTTGGGCTTGGTGCTCATCTCTTCCTCTTTGCTTGACAAAAATGGGCGTTGGGGAATCATGGATTTGGAGCGTTTTGAAAGCTATGCCCAATTTCTGTCAGGCATTAAACCCGACATGCGCTTGCCAACATCGGTGGCCACTTTGGTTGACACCACAAGAAATGGCTAAAACCAAGTTTCAGTTTCCGCCAAAAAGCTCTTTGGCCATCATTTGCCTCACCCTTTCCAGATCTGCGGGGGTGTCTACAGGTATGCTGTCATAAAACGTAATCGCTGTTTTCACGTAGTTGCCGGCTTCCAGCCATCGGTTTTGCTCCAAGCGTTCGCAAGTTTCCAGTTTGCTGGGTGCCAGTTTGCAAAAAGCCTGCAAAGCTTTGGGCGTATAGCCATAAATGCCAATGTGTTTGTAAATGTTGGCATGTTGTATCCATTCATGTTTTGGCACGCCACGCACATAAGGAATTACCGATCGGCTAAAGTATAAAGCGTGTTTGTTTTTGTCTATCGTTACAAACACTTCGCTTTCGTTTTCAAGGTCAAAAGGGTTTGTGACCGGCAAAATCAAGGTAGCAAACTCAGCTTTTGGGTCTGCAAAGCAAGATTTGAGGTGTTGCAGGGTTTCGGTATGCAACATGGGTTCATCGCCTTGCACGTTCACTATTACCTGATAGGTGTCGTTTTCTATCGCTGATATTTTTTCCCAGGCCTCGAGGCAGCGAGTAGTTCCGTTTTCATGGTCAGCAGCAGTCATAATAAACTTGCCGCCAAAACCCTTCACGCAATCGCTGATACGGGAGTCGTCGGTAGCTACATACACTACATCGAAAATTTCGGAGGCTTTTTCGTACACCCATTGAATCATGGGTTTTCCGCAAATATCCACCAATGGTTTACCCTCAAGCCTGGTAGACGCAAAACGGGCCGGAATTACGGCCAAAAAGTTCATCATCGGTCGATAGTCAAATGCCGGAGCAGGCAAAGAAAGGCAGCAGCCTGCGGCGGGCTGCAAATGTATTGTTTTTATGATGCAATGCGCACGAGGTGGGAGTTCTTCCTATCTGGCGAGGCTCCAGCCTCTTTCAAACTTCCCAAGGCTTCCAGCCTAAAATCCAACTTACTGCCACAGCCAGAAGATGAAAGAACAACCAAAAAATGTAGAGATTTGCCAGCTAGAATTAAATAAACTACTGTTATTGATCAAAAACAATAAGCACATTTTTTAACAGCCTAAAGTTGTATTTTTCCAAATTTTCAACATCAATTGAACTCAAAAATTGCTGAAAACAATTTTGAATAGAATCAGAATAAGAAGCAATTATTTTTTGGATTAAATCAGTATTGATCATTCCATCTAGCCGCTCTTCTATCCTTAGTCTTAGCGCAGCGGTCTAAGGATTTTTAATAATTCAGGGATTTTGCTCCGGCATTCTTTGAGCTATTCAATCCTAACATGGCCTTTGCTTTCCGAGTCGGAGTTTCCCATGGTGGCAAGACAAGGTCCTTTATAGTATTGGAGATTCATGAGAGTCGGGAAAGAACCTAAAGACAGGGCTGTGCACTATTGCAAAAGAATTGGGTTCAACCTTTTGGTGGAAACCTTGTCTTGCGACCATCAACAAGACGTGTCCGTCTCTGGAGGAAGAGCTGTATGAAGTGAGAGCCTGATGCACGGTTCTGGTGGGAAGGTGAGGGTGAAACTCACTTGCCTGACCCGATTAGCTGCCAGCTTAAAAACCACAATCCACGAAATATATCCAGTCTTCGGGAATATGTTTACGAAGTCCTTGCTTGCTACATTCACCTTTGCATCTCACAAAATAATACAAAAAATGAGCTAGACAATTTTAATTACAGGAGCATCTTCGGGTTTTGGAAAAGGAACAGCCATAGGATTGGCAAAAAAAGGACACCGTGTGATAGCTGGCGTTCTGGTTGAGACTTTAAAAACAATTTTGATTGAAGAGGCAAAAAAAGAAGGCGTTTAATTGGAGGTTATCGTTTTAGACGTTACCAAAGAAAGCGACCGTCAGTGGGCATTCAACACCTATGAAATTGATGTATTGATGAGCAATACAGGCATTATGGAAACGGGTCCCGTAGCAGAAATTCCTATGGAAAATGTGCGTAGAAATTTTGAAGTAAATGTTTTTGCACCTATTCAATTGGTTCAAGGATTTTTACCCCAAATGG
>JBBRCC010000035.1:0-36878 GCA_038205175.1 Cytophagales bacterium
CTGGATGAATTCTTCTATAGATTTAACAGAAGAAATAGCAGAAATACTATTTTTGATGGCCTGATTATCAGAATGATGGAACACCAACCATTTAGCATTCAGGCATTTAGAAAAGGGCGGAAGCTATGCGCCTGATTCATATCGAATATTTAGAGTTCATGAAAATGGAAGTTTTGATTCGACATTTTTTGTTCCCACGCAAACTTTAGGACCAATATACGATATTAAACAGCAATTAAATGGTAGATTATTGGTAGCAGGGGCATTTATACAGTATGGTAACAGAAACAGTTCCTATCTTGTCAGGCTCAATATCGATGGTGCTATTGACAGCACTTTTATGTCTGTATCAGGTGCAAACAATGGTGTTGAATATATTTCTATTTCACCTCAAGATGGTGATATTTTAATTTCAGGCAATTTCACCTCATTCAATGGTACATCCCGAAACCGAATTGCGAGAATTTTCGGAGATCCTGTACCAGTAGCAAACAGCGAGTTCAATGTAATTACAGGTAAAATTTTTAGAAATCTGGACAACAATTGCATCCAAAATCCCAACGAGGAATTGTTCATGAATAGGGTTGTAAAAACACTTCCGAGCACTTATTGGGGCAACACACTAAACAATGGCCAATACAGTATACAAACTGATTCCGGAGCTTATGAAGTCGTTCAGGTAAAATCGCCTCTTGAAACCATATTCGAATCTCAATATTGCCCGCCCAACAACCAAGGTAGGGAGGTAAGTTTCGGCTCTTCCTTAAACGACACCATTTCAGGAATCGATTTTGTAAATAACGTGCAAAACTGCGCCTTGCTTTCTGTTCAGGTTTCAGCAAATCGCCGAAGACGATGTTTTCGAAATTCTACAGTTTTATTGGTTCAAAACAGCGGAAATACAGCTGCTCAAGGCATCACGGCACACTTAAAATTCCCTCGATACCTCAACTTTATCAGTTCCAGCATACCTCATACCTGGAATCCAGTCGACAGCACTTATCAGTTTACATTTGATACACTAAATCAAGGTGCTCAGCGAACTATTTACTTAATTGACTCTGTTTCATGTGTTCCGGGAATTATGAATATGGAACTTTGTACAAAAGCCTGGATTATTCCTGGCAACCTTTGTCAGCCCAACAACTCGAATTGGGATGAGGTAGATTTGGATGTCACAGCATCATGCGAAAACGATGTACCGGAATTTACCATTACAAACAGTGGTGCCGCAATGACTACGGCCAGAACTTTCCAAGTTTACTTTGACACTTTACTGGCTTTACAACAAGATATTTTGTTAGGCAGAGACCAGTTGTTCAGGTTTAGCATACCCGATCCTGAGCCGGGTGCCACTTACAGGGTAGAAGTTCCACAATCAGATTTTCACCCCTATGAAACATTTGCGGCTGCGGCGGTAAATTGTTTGATGCAAACCACTCCCGGTCAATCCGGATTTGCCAATCCTGACGAAAGCCCATTCATTGCTACCCATTGTTCGCCTGTTCTTGATAGCTATGACCCCAATGACAAAGCCGTATTTCCTCAAGGTACCATGCCGGGAGGAAAAGTTTTGCCAAACCGAATGTTTGAGTACAGAATCAGGTTCCAAAATACAGGCAATGACACAGCATACAAAGTGGTAATTATTGATACCTTGAATATGAATCTTGATATGGCCACCTTTTTACCAGGCGCTTCCAGCCATCGCTACGAACTCCAGGTATCGGGCAAAGGTAAACCTGTACTCACCTGGACTTATAACAACATTATGTTGCCCGACAGCTTTACAAACAGCCTCGGGTCGAATGGTTTTGTTGATTTCAGCATCAGACCCTACCGCACCACCCCTCTCGGCACTAAAATCGAAAATTTAGCTGACATTTATTTTGACTTCAATGAGGCCATACGCACCAATACCACTGTCAATACCTTGTATATCCCAACTAGAGTTCCTGGCTTGATTGACAGTATTAACGTCATTACCTCATCAAAACTTAAACAGGCAAAACTAGTAGCTTCTGTATTTCCGAACCCCACAAAGGGACTGTTTCACGTAAATTCCAATGAACCTGTGCATGTTGCAATTATGAACCTTGCCGGACAGACCATTCTCAATTTGCCAGAATACAAGAAACAACACCTTATCAGCTCAAAATCACTTGAGAAAGGCGTTTACCTGTTGGTTTTAACCAGCAGCAATGGCAAAACCGTTCGAAAACTGATGGTTGAGTAGCTTTAACCTTCCATGATTGAAAAAAGCCAGGCTGGAAAGTCTGGCTTTTTTCGTGGTTTTTATATCTAATAACACCAAACTATCCGCAGGATGAGGTATGTATTATGGGTTATTTATACCGCATCTGTTTCTACTTCAGAACTAATTTTCTTCACCAAACCTTGAAGCACATTTCCGGGACCACATTCAATAAAATGGGTTGCTCCATCTGCCACCATTTGCAGAACAGATTGAGTCCAACGAACAGGAGCCGTAAGCTGCAACTTGAGATTGCTTTTTATTTCGCTGGTATCGCTGCTGGCCTTGGCTGTTACATTTTGATAGACAGGGCAAATTGGCTTATTAAACCTTGTAGCATCAATGGCTGCTTCTAGCTCAATGCGGGCAGGCTCCATGAGTGGCGAATGAAATGCACCACCAACAGGCAATAAAAGTGCACGTTTGGCACCGGCAGCTTTCAATTTTTCACAAGCCAGTTCTACACCTGCAATCGAGCCTGAAATAACCAACTGACCCGGACAGTTGTAGTTGGCTGCCACCACAATTTCACCTTTAATCTCTGCACAAACTTCTTCCACAATATCGTCGGCCAAACCCAAAACCGCAGCCATGGTAGATGGTTGCAATTCGCAGGCCTTCTGCATGGCCATTGCCCTTTTATACACCAATTTAAGTGCATCTTCAAACGACAGGGCTTTGTTGACCACCAGGGAAGAAAATTCACCCAAAGAGTGGCCAGCTACCATATCAGGAACCAGATTTTCAGCCAGGGCAGCTTTCACCACAGCATGGATAAAAATGGCAGGTTGTGTAATTCGGGTTTGTTTCAGGTCCTCGGCTGTGCCTTCAAACATGACTAAAGCTATGTCGAAACCCAAAATTTCGTTGGCATGCTGAAACATGGCCTTTGCCTGCGACGAACTTTCGAAAAGATCTTTTCCCATGCCTGGAAACTGCGAACCTTGACCTGGAAATACGTATGCTTTTTTCATAAATTGGAAAATCTGAACTTTTGGGAAAGGCAGCAAAAGTGTGGGATAAATTTATTTTACCAAACAGAAATGTAGCTAGATTGAGGTAAAATTTGAATTTGTGATAATTGAAACAGAATTGTTAAAAATTGAGTCTGAAAATTGACTTGATGAAAATCCCTGATAATTTTGCACGCTGATTTTCGATATATCTATATTGAAAATAGAATAATAGACAGCAACTGGCATGGCGAAGAAAAAACTAAATATAGGCCTTTTTGGCTTTGGATGTGTAGGAAACGGATTGTACGAGGTTTTACACAAAACCCCAACCATGCAAGCCAGCATCCGAAAAATATGTGTAAAAGACAGGCAAAAGGCAAGGCCAATCAGCATGGATCATTTCACTTTT
The DNA here is from genome assembly GCA_038205175.1 of Cytophagales bacterium. Taxonomy (GTDB): domain Bacteria; phylum Bacteroidota; class Bacteroidia; order Cytophagales; family Flexibacteraceae; genus JBBRCC01. The sequence goes on from JBBRCC010000035.1 coordinate 3,620, forward strand.
CATGCGGAAGATATTCTGGATGACCCGCATATAAACGTTGTGGTAGAACTGATCGACGACTCTGAAGCCGCTTTTCACATTGTTTCAGAAGCCTTGAAGCGTAAAAAAGCTGTTGTTTCTGCCAACAAAAAAATGCTCGCCGAGCGATTTGAAGAGCTGCTTGACTTGCAGAAAAAAAATAACGTTCCATTGTTGTATGAAGCTGCTACTTGTGCCAGTATTCCAGTTATCAGAAATTTGGAAGAGTACTACAACAACGACTTACTTGAATCTATCGAAGGTATTGTAAATGGCTCGACCAATTATATTCTCACCAAAACCGTCACAGAAAACCTGTCCTATCAAGAAGCCCTGCTTCAGGCTCAGGCACTTGGGTTTGCAGAAAGCAATCCTACATTAGACACAGCAGGCTGGGACGCCAAATACAAGCTGATTGTGCTGCTTGTGCATTCTTTTGGCATTGTGACTTTGCCCGGCGACATATTTCATTTTGGCATTGAGCACATTGGAGAGCAGGAAATAAAATATGCCAAAGAGAAAGGACTCAAAATTAAACTGGTGGCCAAAGCATTTAGAAATGAGGAAGGAAAAATAGTGGCTTATGTTGCCCCTCAGTTCGTCAATCCAAATAATAGGCTTTTTGGTGTTGATGAGGTTTTCAACGGTGTGGTGGCAAAAACTGCTTTCGCTGATCAGCAGTTTTTCGTAGGCAAAGGAGCAGGCGCCTATCCGACCGCTTCTGCAGTACTTTCCGACATTTCAGCCCTGGGTTATGACTACAAATATGAATACCGGAAAATGCAGATACCAACAGAACTGGAAACAGATCAATATGTGCTTTTGCCTGTTTATTTCCGGCATCAAAACAAAGACACCGAAAACATTAAGCGCTATTTTAGCGAAATTGAAGAGTTGTTTTCTACACCGGCGTATGCCTACACCAATGGAAAAATCACTTTGGAGAATTTGAAAAAGCTGATGAACCAACCCATAGAAGAATGGTCATTTTTGGTGCGGGACGAGCACGTATAAATTGAAAAAGGCCACAATAGTGGCCTTTTTTTGTCGGGGTGGCGAGATTTGAACTCACGACCCCTAGCACCCCATGCTAGTACGCTACCAGGCTGCGCTACACCCCGATCTGGATGCAATATTAGTGGAAATTCAAGAAATGAACAGGCTCAACCGAAGAATTTAAAACCTACACCTGCTTTTCTAAAAAGGTATTCCGTGAAAAAGTCCAGCTCACAGGCCAACCCCTTCTCTTGAGCAAAAGCGGATAATGGCCGAAAGTTGCTTTGCCAGTTATTTGTGCCTCCGAGACCACAACATCTTGAAGTTTTGAAGTGTAAAAACCCCGCAATTCCATGAATTGCCCTGCATCTTGTTTCGATTTTTCCAGCACAAACTCAAGAAACTTTTTCAACAACTTTGGTCCGGGATTGGCAGCATTTTCCACCTCCAACTGATGCGGTTTCAAGCTGGCAACCACTACAATTTTCTCTCTGGCCCTTGTGATTGCCACATTTAATCGCTTTTCGCCACCTGCCTGATTTAAAGTTCCAAAATTAGCCCTGATTTTGCCTTGTTCATCTGGTCCATAACCTAAGCTGAAATAAATCCAATCGGCCTCATCACCTTGCACATTTTCTATGTTTTTTACCCAAAGCCAATCTGGCCAACCTATACCCAGTTCACCAAACAGATTCCATAGCGCATCTGTCATCAATTCTTGCTGGGGTTGGTTGAATGTGACCACTCCCACTGTTTTTTGTCCATCTAAATTTTGCAGCCAATACCTGGCTTCCATGGTCAATTGTATGACCTCCTGTACATTGGTTTGATTTTGCCATTGCCCATTTACCTGGAAATACTGAAATACCTGCGCATGGTTATCTGTAAAGGATTTTTGAGGGATTACTGTCAGTTTGTTCTGGTAAAAATGTTGATTTGAAAAGCTCATAAGATCAGGATGCAAACATCGATAATGCCAGGTTAGCGCCAGTTCGGGCAAATGAAACCGAGCCAAATCAAGCGCTGCATCCACTTCATTTTCAGGTGAATATTCGTCTTCAGTACTTTCATCCCAAACTACACGATACAAGGTATTTGGAGGCAATTGTTTGCTATCTCCAATCACAATGACCTGTTTGGCACGGTCAAAAACTGGTATGGCTTTTTCGGCATAACATTGTGAAGCTTCATCAAAAATGACCACATCGAACAACCTTTCGAGGGGAAAAATAGCCGAAGCAGCCTCCGGCGAAGTGAGCCAGCATGGCAGCAATTGAAACACTTCTTCTGAAAACTGTGCCATAAGTTTTCGCAAGGGCCAAACCCTCCGCTTCTTCGTCACTTCGTGCTCCAGGTTTCTGTAAGTTGTTCGGTTGTTGAGCCTGTTAAATGCAAGATCTTTTACTGGAATCTGAAAAAGCCTGAGGTGGAGCAAATTTTGAGAAAGCATTACTTTTTTCTCAATGCCATTCATCAGTTTTTCGGACAATTGATCCAGGTTTTGAATGTCTTCAAATGCCTTAAAATCAGCTTGTTCTTCGATTTCACTTATCCAAACATTGTAAATCAAATTTAAAAAAGCTGCTTGCAAATTCTCCGGCTTTTCAAATGACAATCGATTAGCAGATTCCGCAAATAAGGCTATTTGTGGGGCTTTCAGCGTGTTTTTGAAAGCGTCAAATTCTTTGATCTGAAGATAAAACCGGCTAATAAACGACAACAAGTTCAGCCATGAATACTGGTGTAACCAGACATCCTCCAGCCGTTTGGATTCAAAAAAATAATGGAGGTTTTGTATGGTTCTACAAGCGGATTTATACCAGGCAGGTTGTTCTATCTTAAGCTTCCAAAGTTGCTCCAGCTCTTGCCAACCCAATCCTGAAGTTGACATTTGTTCCATGTCTGTGAGCCATATTGAGCCTTGTTTGCCAAAAACGGGCAGAAATGAAACAAACGTTTTAGGTTCTACTTCTCCTTTTACCAACGTTTCAAACTGCTGTTTCAGTTGATGCAACAACAGGTTTTGGCTCAATCTGGCATCCAGTTCACTGACTTGGTGATGCTTCAAGCCAAACCCAAGCAAGGCACTCTTGAGCAATTTCCCTTGTTTCGAAAAAGAAAAAAACCAGGACTGAATGCCACTAATTTCCAGCTTTTTACCTGCCGCAGAACTTACCAAATGCCAATGCTCAACTTTGGCTTTGTAGAAAACAGCCCAATCCAGTGGTTCCAGTTTCTGCCACTTTTCAAAAAGCTGCATAAACGGTTTCCATGAAGCCAAAATTTGGTGCAAGGGTTGGCTGGTAACTGCATGGAGATATGGCGAAGGAAAGAGCGCAAAACAGCTTTTTATAAGTTGATCCAATTTATCATCTTGTGCCAGCAGCATTTCCAGAGAAGGCAAAGATTGAAGCTGATACTGGCCAAAAAAGGTTCTGACCTGTTGTAGCTTGTCAAAATTCTCAGGCAAAGCTTCAACTTGCAACAAAGCCCAATTGAATCGACTCTCTATGTGTTTATTTTCAAGCTTACCAGCTGCTTGCCACAATTGATAGAATTTTGAGAATTTCATGCTTAACTCTTCCAAATCCAACACCTGAAAGGCGCAAGCATGCTTACTGGATAGCTTGAGTTCCGGAACTGCTAATTGATACAATTCGGCCAAGGAAACCCCAAACCGATCAGTATGGAGCAATTGATGGCGATACAGCTCAGCAGTTTGTGCAAGAGCGTCCATCTTTCTGGCATGTTGCACAAACTCCCGCTCAATGATCACTGAATTTAAAGAATTAATATCAGCTTGATAATCAGCAAGTTTAGTAATCTGACTTGACAATTGACTATAAATATCACGAAGCTGAAGCCGGTAATCGTGAACAAGAGAAATGAAGTTTGAAATGCCAATATCTTTCAATCTGTCGAACACCACATCGAGGGCGGCCCGCTTCTGACAAACCACCAAAACCTTCTTGCCTTCAGCCATGAAGTTTGCAGTCAGGTTTGCAATCAATTGGCTTTTACCTGTACCTGGCGGACCTTGAACCACAAATGATTCACCTTTCAAGGCTCGCTCCAAGCACATTTCCTGAGGCGCATCTGTTGGCAAGCAAGTGAGTACATGTTCCTCTTTGAGAGGCTCTTGCCGTGGATTGACTGCAGTAAAAACATCTTCAATCTTTTGATACTTTTCTGCTAACTGGTCGTAATCGTTAATCAGAAATAAGTCTGACAAGGCAAAAATACCCAAAATAGCCTGCGACTGCAATTTGAGCTTCCCGGGCTGATGTGTGGCTGCAAGCTCGCTTTTTGAGGTTGGAGAAATTGCCTTCAACTCGTCGATAAATAAATCTTGGTTGAAGTGAATAGCCAACTGAAAATCTTCAAAAAATCTATAGAGCTGTGTTCTGAAAGCCGTGGCATCTTCTTCAAAATCCTGAAAATCTTCATTCCAAATTACTTCAGGCAAGGGCAAATTGAGGTAATGAGAATAAGCAAGCAGAAAAAATTTGTTGATGAAAGGAGGTTGATCTTTAGAGGTGCTTAAAATCCATTTATCGCCTTTTTGCTCCAACCTCACAGGAAAAAAAATAAGCGGAGCCCTGATGGGCACATCATCCTGCAACATGCCTTCAACTACAGGATAACCCACAAAAAGGTCTTGTGTGCCCCTCTCTTCTGCCAGAAAACGGGCCTTTCGATCAATCTTTCTCAAGGTTTTACCCAAAGCAGACACTTGTCCATCACGAGGATTGGCTATAGCACAAAGCGGAATGTGGGATTTGGCGGCCAGTAAATCCTTAATGATTTGAAAGGATGGCTGCCCGAGTTGAAAATCAAAATCTTTGAGATCGACATCAGTTTCTTTGCTTAACTTAGAAACAAACAGCGAGCGATTGTTGCCTGCCAGGTTGTAAAGCTTGCGTTGCAATGCCTCGAAAACTCCAGGCATAATTAAACTGACAATTTAAAAAGGTGAATAATGGGCCCCAATTTGAATGAGGTATCCATAGTTGTTTCTGGGTGTGAAGCCAGTGCGTCTTAAATCTCTGTAAATGGCAGAAGACTGTCCACCTCGAAGGGCTTGTTTAAAAGCATCGTCACGCATGTCGAAGAAACCATAGTTGATTCTACCCAACAAAGAAAGGTACAATTCTTTATTTATGTGAAGGTTGAAACCGAGCCCTATAATTGCCTGAATATCAGAACTTCTTAAACCATATCTGGCGTTGTCTACGCTCTTGTTCGAGGACAAAAAATCTGATGTCATACCTTGATCAAGTGTATATACTTCGTAGCCTCTCAACAAGGCTGTGTACTGAGCACCCAACTGGAAGTTCAACCGAAAGAAGCCTTTTTTACCTTTTACATTAAGATATGCTGGTAAAACCAGGTAACGATAATAATTCACCAATTCACCTTGTTTTACAGGTGTTGCTCCCGATCTGTCGAAAAAGTCCCAGCTCTGACCTTGTTCATTGGAAAAAATTTCAGCTTTCAAACCAACATTTTCTGAAAAATGATAGCCAACTGCTAAGCCAAGGCCTGTACTTGCAAATTTACGAACGCCTTTGTAGGCAGGTGAATCGTCTACAAAATCATCTTGAACATAGCTTCTGTGAAAACCAGAAACTAAACCAAAGTGAAAACCTTCTTGCGCCTGAACCAAGCTGCTAAGAAAAATAGAGCTAACCGATAATAGGGTTGCTAAAATTCGATGGATTGTCATCTGCGTTTGAATTCACGTTCAATTTCTTCGAGCAACGATTGCTTGCTTCTAAGCTTTCGTTTTGATGTGTTGAGTCTGGTAAATTTAATCTTATAATCTGGTATTTCACGCTCTGCAGGCGAAAGCGTTTCATACTGATCTTGAGTAAATTTAATGTCTTTTTCCTCTTTAAAGATGATACTTTTCATGGCTTCCAACTTAGACTCAAGCTTTTCACGCTCGGTGAATGAGTCGAAATAAGGAAATTTACGATAAACCACTTTCATAAGATAGTTCATCTCAAAAATCCGATCACAAGCCTTGTTGAATTTATGAAAGATTGGACTCTTAAACTTATCAGGAACCATGCCGGCGTCTTTCCATTTACTCTGCAAAAGTTTGGCAGTTTCAACGGCTAGGTCAAGATTTGCTAAATCAAGTTTTTCCGCATCCTCTACCAAATTCAACCTGAACTGCAGGTTGTCGTACAGGTATTGTTCTTCAGGTCTGATATATTTAGGAATGAATATTTCAGTTATTGGCGGGTAGCTTTTACTTCTGTTGAAATTCTTGCCGGACCTCATAGCATTTCGCTTAATGTCCTTAAATTCAAGCAATAAGGGCTTGTAAAGCGGCTTTGGAATATGTCCTACATCCCGCCATTCGTTTTCAAGCAACTTCAATTCCTTCATAACGTTGACAGTCTGATTGTCTTTGACGTTTTGAAGTTCACGGGCTCGCTTCAATATCACTTTATATTTCTCGTCCCGCTCTTCAATTTCAATGCGGCGAGCCTCAAATTCTGATTTTCTGCTGTCGTAAAAAGATTCTACAAGGTGAGAAAATTCAGACTCAACATCGTCTTTAAAATCCTTTTCAATGGCACCTGTTTTCAACCAACGCTGCCTCATGTCTTTCATTTGAAAAACAGCTTCACGCAAATCTTCAATCTTGCTAATCTCTTTGACTTCCTCAATGAGGGCCTTTTTCATTTCCAGGTTTTTTTCCCTATTGTAAACAACCTGTTCTTTAAGCTCAATTTCTTTAGCTTCAAGCAAGCGGCTAAGCAAATCGAAATCGCCCAAACCTTCAAACTTGGGTAGACTTTCACGCATGTGGATCAACTTCATCAAAAACGATCCCTTGTTTTGGGATGTCTCAATTTCGTCTAGCATGTGTTCTACTTTTTCCCTATGGTCGTCAAATCGCTTTTCAAAATAGGTCAGGGCTTCTTCGTCTATGGTTTTTACAATGCCTATTTCTCTATCTGGCTGGCCAAAAACGCCTTTCTGAAATACCTTACCCTCTTTGACATAGCCGTATTTCGTTTCTTTAGTGGTTAACTTTGAGTCACTCATCTTTTGTTCTTGTTAATTGTTTTCCGGTCGGTTTGAAAAGGCTGTAAAAGCTCAAAAAGCTCTCCTGCCATACTTCTCTTTTGCAATTTTAGGAATTGCCTGACAACTAAAAAATTTAAGTTCAGCATCTGGTTGTAATGAAAAGGAGGGTATTGGCAAATCATGCAGAAAGTACATTTTACAAATTAATGGTTTTCAGACCTTTAAGAGAATTCTCTTTTAAATTTCCAAGTGGCGAAGTCCATTCATCAAAAAGAAATTAACACAAATTTAATCTTCAAAATTAAATAAGCTAAACTATCAATTTTGTAATTGAATGAATGCTCGACAAAATGAATTCATTTTATTTTCTTCACCTTTGGCAACTACTTACAAACGTATTTGTACTCATTTATTATCATTGGCCAGGGTTTGGCCGGATCTGCCTTAGCCCATTCACTTCGTCAGCGAGGAATAGATAACTTCCTGGTGGTCGACCCAGGATATCAATCATCCTCTTCGCTTGCCGCAGCCGGCGTATTCAATCCTATCACGGGAGTCAGGTGGAATAAATCGTGGTTGGCAAACGAACTATTCTCCAGTCTTCATCACTTTTACCCAGAAGTGGAGCAATTTTTAGGAACTCAGTTTTTCCATGCATTGCCGATACTTCAGTTTATCGAAACTATTGAACAACAAAACTTTCTGATGGGGAAAAGCGCCCATAGAGATTATAAAGAATTTGTGAGTATTCCAGAAAAGCACCTTTTTGAACAAGATTCACCCTTAGGAGCGGTTGAAATTCAACAATCCGGCTTTATTCAAGTTTTACCTTATCTGCAAGCTACCCGAAAATGGCTGCTTGACACAAGTCGACTGGTTGAAAAACGCTTTGAAAGCGAACAAATATCAATCAATTCAGATGGCATTTTCTGGGGCGATCGTTTTTGCGAACATTTGGTTTTTTGTACAGGTTTAGGACAAGTTAATCTGCTAAAAGAATACCCATCACCATTGATTCCTTTAAAAGGCGAAATGATTGAAATGGCTACCGATCAAGATTTTTTTTGCACCAATATTTTGAAAAAAAAGGTACTATGTGTGCCTGTTTCAAACCATAGCTTTTGGGTTGGTTCTACTTATGATCGAATATTTGACAGTGCCGAACCTTCTGAAGATGGCAAACAGTTTTTAGTTTCCGGTTTCAATGAAATCTGGCCGTTTCCTGCTAAAGTTGTAAGGCATTGGGCTGGCCTTAGACCTACTACGCCAGACCGAAGACCACTTGTTGGGCGCATTCCCGGAACAAAAAACATGCACCTGCTAAATGGACTTGGAACCAAAGGTGTTTCTTTATCCCCATTTTTTGCAGGGGCACTTATCAGTCAGGTTTTAGGTGGCGATGCTCTGCATTCAGAGGTTTCGCCAAACAGATTTTTGAACAGAAAGTAGGTTAAGAAATGCGCAAACGCCAAATTTGTGAGGTGATAAGTAGTCAGCTAACCCTTCTAAGGATTTTCAGAATAAACCTAACTGTATTGTTTCTGGGTTTTTTGTGGCAAAATAGCTTTGGTCAGGCTGCTCAACAGCCTTTTGGAAAAAATAGGTTGCAATACAAAAATTTAGAATGGAACTATTTTACAACACCAAATATTGATGTTTACTATTATCAAAATGGGGAAGAACTGGCCAAAACGGCTACAACATTGGGCGAGCAGGAGTTTGCGAGAATTACAGATTTTCTGGGTTTCACGCCATATTCCAAATTAAAATTTTACGTCTATCAGAGTTCAAGCGATTTGCAGCAAAGCAACATAGGACTGGAAGACGACAACGCAATAACCGGCGGAAAAACCAATTTTTCAAAAGCCATAGTAGAAGTTGCTTTTACCGGCAACATGCTCGAACTAAGGCGGGATATGGGCTTAGGTCTGGCGAGAATATTGGTGCACGACATGGTATATGGCAACAACCTCAAAGAACTCATCAGAAACAACTACCTCATGCGCCTGCCCGATTGGTTTATCGATGGAGCAGCACTGTATACTGTTGACGGATGGAATGCTGAAATGGACGACTACATGCGCAATATCATTAATGAAAAGCGACTGAAAAATCCTGCAAACTTTTTGGGTCAGGAAGCGCTCATCGTAGGGCAAAGCATGTGGAACTACATTGGGGTTCAGTATGGAAGATCGAGCATTCCCAACATTCTAAACTTGACAAGAATTGTGAGAAATGAAGAAATTGGCATTTCAAATACATTAGGTGTGTCGTATGGAAGGCTGACCAACGATTGGGCCAGGTATTATACCAATGCAACAGAGCAAGCTAATGATAGCTACAAAAAACTGGAAAGGGAAAAATTGGCAACCAATAATCGCTTTAGAAACTTCCAATATACCGACCTGAAATTCAGTCCTGATGGCAAATACCTGGCCTATGCCCGAAATTACCGGGGCACTTACATCATCAAAGTAATGGAAGTTGAGAGCGGCAATATAGTTAAAAAGTTGAGGGGCGGACAGCGGATCATCAACCAAAATATTGGTCAGACTTGGCCCATTTTGGCTTGGAGAAATGCATCCCAACTGATGGTGACCGGCTACAAATCTGACGTGCCTGTGGTGCGACAACTTTCTGTGAAAAAAGGTGAAAAAATAGACATTATCAGGCTTCCTTCGCTACAACAAATTACTGGCTTGGATATTTCAGCAGACGGAAAACAGGCCACATTAAGTGCAGTGAAAAATGGACAAACAGACATATTCTTTTTAGATCTTTACCGGCAGAAAATCAGGCGATTAACTGATGATATTTACGATGATCAACGGCCTGTTTTTATCAATTCGGCAAACGACATTGTGTATGTGAGCAACAGACCCCACGATTCTTTGAAAGTAAAAGGCGGAGCCTATGAGTTGGGCGCCAATTATGGCATTTATCGCTTGTCGGCTGGGGAAGAATACAAATCAGTAGAAAAAGTGGTTGACCCGCCAGCCAATAATTTTCAACCTGCAAAACTGAGCCAAAACAGGTTGGTATTCATCAATGAAGATGGAGGTATTGCGAACCTGAATTTGCTTAATCTGGAAACAAAACAAAACACCACTTTCACAGATTTCAACCAGAATTTGAGGCTATTTGATGTAAACCTTCGCACCCAGAAATTGGCAATTGTAGCTTTGAGCAAACGAAAAAATCAGATTTTCATCTATCCACTTGATACTAGCCAAAAACTAAACAACCTGCCTACCTACCGTTGGCAACAGCTCTATCCAAGTCTATCGAGAGAAAAACTAAAAATTCAGCAGACCAACAATAAATTGTTTGCAAGCGATAGTGCCCGGCTTTTTGATCCTGTGATTAACATCCAGAATTATGTATTCGAATCTGAAAAGCGAAGTTTTTTCAATACAAATAAAAACATTGGTACAACTGCGAAACTAAAACCCAAAAAAGACTACAACCAGCTGATTGCCAAGCCAAAAGGCCCAATCGAATATATACGAAAAACAGCATTGGAATACGTGACTACATCGGCAGTAATAGACCCAATAAGAAATTGGGGTATTAATGTAAACACTGCTGTTTCGGACATGTTCAACAACCACCGCCTGGAGGGTCAATTGCAAATGTTTGCAGACTTCAAAAGCAGTTATCTGAATTTGAAATACCAGTATCTGAAAAAGCGAATTGACTACAAAGCACAAATTGAGCGCAACAACTATTACCAATTTTTTTCTGAACAAGGTCGTGTAGAAACCATAAGAAGTATGCGTTGGGCTGGAACTGCTTCCCTTCCCATTTCAACTTCTCAGCGGATAGAAGCTACGCCTTTTTTCACCAGTACCATGCTGGGTGCTGTGGTGCCGCTCAATAACTATGAAATCCCAACTCAACGAAACAACTACTTGGGTTTTAGAGCAGAATACGTGTTCGACAATACTTTGAGCTATGGTGTAAACCTGCTGGAAGGAACCAAAGCCCGCATCAGTTTTGATATGTTTAGAAACACCACCAACAGCCAAAGAAGTTTCAACAACATTTACATGGATATCAGAAGGTATCAACGCATTCACAGGGAAATTACTTTGGCATTGCGAGGTTCTTATGGCAACTTTTTTGGCAAAATGCCTAAAAACTATTTACTCGGCGGCATGGACAACTGGTTGTTCAACAGCCGGAATGTGAGTATTTCTCCAGATGATCCTTTTTCGCAAGTGGGCAGTGCCACACGAGGTCTTGGCCGTGCCGATTGGTTGTTTATGCAGTTTGCTACCAACATGCGTGGTTTTGAGTACAACACCTTGTATGGCAACAAGTTTTTCATCTTGAATGCCGAACTTCGGGTGCCCATAGTCCGGTACTTGTACAAGGGCCCTATTTCATCCAACTTTATTCGAAACCTGCAATTCAACCTGTTTACCGATGCAGGTTCTGCTTGGAGCGGTGGCAGTTTATTGAGCATAGAAAACAGTATCAATACCCAAATCATAGACCCAACAGGCAGTCCGTTTTCTGCTACAGTTACCAACTATAAAAGTCCTTATTTGGTGGGTTATGGTGCTGGAGTTCGCAGCATGTTTTTGGGTTTTTACACCAAAGTTGATTTGGCCTGGGGTATTAAAGACGGACGGGTTTTATCCAATCGCTGGTACATTACCCTTGGATATGATTTCTAAAATCTAAGCCAGGCAGTCATAAAAAAAGTCAGGTGTATGCCTGACTTTTTTATGTAGATCAAAGAATTTACCCTTTGTAAAACAACCACTTCGAAAGTTCTTTGTAGGTCACTTTTTTGCCGTGCATCAAGATGCCAACCCGGTAAATTCTGGCTGCCACCCAAATGGTGCCCATAAAACCAAGCACCAAAAGCAACATACTGAGTAGAATTTCCCAAACGGGTGGATTGAATGGCAAACGAATCATCATAACCACCGGCGAAGTAAGCGGAAAAACCGAAAGCCAAAATGCCATGGAAGAATCTGGATTGGAAATAAAGAACTGGGCCAACACCATGCTCAATATCATGGGAATGGTGACTGGAAGTATAAATTGCTGCGAATCGGTTTCGTTGTCTACCGCAGCACCAACCGCAGCAAACAGGGCTGAATATATGAGATATCCGCCCAAAAAGTAAAACAAAAAGCAACCCAAAATCAATGGGATGTTGAGCGTGTTTACTGTATCGAGCAGTTTGGCCACCTTCATATTGGAAGGTGCTTTCTCCTTCACATCCTGGTTAACGCCAGTTTGCTCCATCATCTCCTTACTTTGCTCCACCATCGATTTCGAATCAACCAAAAAAGCAGTAGCTCCGGCTGTGATGGCCCAAGTGAGCACTATCCAAAGCATAAATTGGGTTAAGCCCACAAAAGCAACGCCCAACACCTTGCCCATCATCAAATCAAATGGTTTCACTGTCGAAATAATAACTTCCACAATTCTGTTTGTCTTTTCTTCAATCACCCCACGCATCACAATGCTGCCATACATAAAAATAAAAATGTAGATGAGAAAACTGGCAGCAAAACCTGCAATGGTGGCAGCAGCCGAGCTTCCCTCCTGCTCTCCCGATTCGTTGAGCAAAATAGTTCGAATATCTACCTCAGACTTCAACTTTTCAACCGTGCCTGGATCGATATTCAAGGCCTTCATTTTCAGATTTTTAATCTCTTTTTCCAGCGTTTTAGAAATGCCCGATTCTAATTCTAAACTTGGATTGGCTTTAGAAAACAATTGAACTGGCAAGGGGTCTTTCAGATCAAAAGGAGGAATGTAGAGCAAAATATCATCCTCCGATTCCAGAAACTCGACCTTTCGATCGAACAACGTTCCCTTAATAAACCGGTATTTTACCGACTTCTTGTCTTCGAACTTTCCACTGAAAAGGCCGCTTTCGTCCAGTACAACCACTTTATTGGTTTTGGCGGAGCGCAAGGCAAGCCAAATGGGAATGATGGTGATGGCAGCAAAAAGCAATGGGCCCAAAACCGTCATGATGATGAACGACTTTTTCTTAACCCTGGTCAAATATTCTCTTTGGAGAATGAGACGTATGTTGGTTGTTTTCATGCTACTATAAATCGTTTGAGTCGTCCTGAACCGTTTTAATAAAAATGTCGCCCATAGAAGGTATCTCCTCTTCGAATTGGTGAATCTCAACCTGGGTTGTAAGCCAGTTGATCAATTCATTGGGCGAGTGCCCGGAATTAATTCTATAAATGGCCTCAAAGCTGTTTTCTTCCTTCCCATTTTGAACAGATAAGCGTTGAAATGGACTCTCTCTGTCATCAAGATTACCGATTCCTGAAATCTTGTAGGTGTAGCTTCTAAACTGTTTTCTGATAACTTCTTTTTTTCCATCAAGTACTTTTTTAGACTTGTTAATCAAGACAATATGATCGCAAAGCTGCTCAACAGTTTCCATCCTGTGTGTGGAGAAAATTATGGTAGAACCCCGCTGATGAAGTCTTAAAATTTCATCTCTGATCAAGTTGGCGTTGATGGGGTCGAAACCAGAAAATGGTTCATCTAAAATAATGAGTTCAGGCTCGTGCACTACCGTGGAAATAAATTGCACTTTTTGCTGCATCCCTTTCGACAAGTCTTCCACATTTTTATCCCACCAGTCTTTAATTTCGAACCTGATAAACCACTCCTTCACTTTTTCCAGGGCATCTTTGGCCGACAATCCTTTAAGCCGTGACAGGTAAACAAGTTGCTCACCCACTTTCATTTTCTTGTACAAGCCCCGCTCTTCGGGCAGATAACCAATTCTGGAAGCATGTTCAGGCCGTAGCACTTCACCATTGAAGTAAATTTTACCTTCGTCTGGGGCTGTAATTTGGGTAATAATCCTAATGAGTGAGGTCTTTCCGGCGCCATTGGGGCCAAGCAAACCAAAAATACTTCCTGTTGGAACTTCCATGCTTACCCCTTCAAGAGCGGTGTGGGCTGAGTACCGTTTGGTTACATTTTCTACCCGAATAATGCTCATATTTTTTCTGGATTTTTTGTGGCTTATTGCTGTGGAGCAGCGGAGGCTTTGTCCACCATTTTCTGGATGGTTTTATTGATAAAAAACAGGTTTCTGGCGTCTGTACCTAGCACTTTTACCATGTGAATGAGCTCCAGTACTGACTTTTCGGAATCTTGTTGCTCGGCAATGAATGGCTCAAGGAATTTGAAAGTTGCAAAGTCTTTTTGAGCCATGGCCAAATCTGCCAATTTATTGACGTTTACTGTGTTGTTAGCCTCAAGTTTGAACATATCTTCAAACACTTCGAGGAGTGAACTAAACTCTGTTTTGGGAGACGCTACCGGCGGAGGAACAGCAAAGCCCCCATTGTCGTTGAGATACCGGTACATTTCGAGCATGTGGGTGCGCTCATCTTCTGCGTTGTTGTAAAAAAATGCCCCAATGCCAGGCAGGTTTTCTTTTATACTCCAGGAAGCCATGGCCAAATAAGCCTGAGAAGCAGTAGCTTCATGAACAAGTTGATCGTTGAGCGATTGTGCTATTTCTTTTGAAATCATCGTTTTATTGGTTTAAACATGAGGGCTCAAAGGAAAAGAAAGCAGTACGAACCACCAAGAAATTGCCAAGGTAAATGCTATTGAATAGCTTGATTTCATTCAAAATAGGCGAATGGCATCAGGCAGGAAATTTTTTGTAAAATATGAGGATGAGTGGCGGCGAAAAATGAAGCCCCGGATGGATTTGAAGGGAAAGCCCTGGTTCTAATTGAGGCTTGTGTTGTCCTGAAAGTCGGGGTGGACTTGGTTGTGGTTCCACCTTTCACTAAGGCAGATAGGCGGAAACCATAGCAGAAGCAAGTGAAAGGGTAACCTCAAATACTTCGCACTTGTCCCTTTTTACTTTTCCCTTCTCTAAATCTCACCCTTTCACTTCCTTCTTCCCATCGGCGTGGAGCGCAAATCTGCCAGCGTTTCTGTCGTGTACCTGTGCAGTTTTTGGCCAGGGCCAGCCACCAAATTGTGTTTTATGGTAATCGTCGAATGCTTTGTGAATCTCTTCTTTGGTGTTCATCACAAAAGGGCCGTACTGCATCACCGGCTCGCCAATTGGTTTGCCTTGGAGCACCAAAATCCGGCCTTCTTTATTGCCATTTTTAATGGTAAGTGCCACATCGGACTTCACACCGAAACTGTGATAAGCAGGTATTGCATCGCCGTTGACAAGTATAGTTTCACCCGTGTAAAAGTACAAAGACCTATTGACGCCTGCACTGGCTTTGGGCATAGTAAATTGCGCTCCAGCTTGAATACGGATATTAAAAATAGCCACTTCGTTTGTTGGGTTCGATGCCCACGAATTTGGAGGAGGTTGAGGAGCTTTTTTATCGCTCCATAAACCTGCAATTACTTCAACGGTGGTGGTTTTTCCGCTTATATCTGTTAGTACAACTTTAGGAATGCTGTCTGCCCAAAGCATTTTAAAATGCGGATCCACCATTTTGCTTTTAGCGGGCAGGTTGAGCCAGATTTGAAAAAGTTCCATCGGATTGTCTTTCTCTTTGCTCAACAATGGAAACATTTCGGAGTGTTGCACGCCTTTTCCTGCAGTCATCCATTGCACATCGCCCTGGCCATATCGACCAGCTGCCCCCAGCGAATCGGCGTGGTCTACAAAACCTTCCCGCACCACAGTTATTGTTTCAAAACCCCTGTGCGGATGACCGGGAAAGCCAGGAACCTGGCGACCATGATACATGCGAAAGCCGTCTTTGATAATGAAATCATCGCCCAATTGTCTTCCGCTCAGCGCCGTGGATGGCCCCATCAGGTCGTTTCCTTTGGGAAATTTATCTTCGTGATGTACACAAAACAAAAATGGGTCTTGAGTTTCCCATTGAAAACCCATTGGTTTAATGTCGAACACATCTTTTGTTGGCTTGTTTTCCATATTGCTTGGTTGATTGCCCAAAACAGGCAGAGAAAAAGCAGAAGCAATGCCTACACCCAATCGCTTCAAAAAGGTTTTTCGTTCTAACTTTTCTCCCATTTATAAATCTTTGAAAATTGAATCGTAAAGATATTTTTTTAACCAATAGACAAGTATTTTGGTTCAAGTCATTGGCATCATTTTGAGAAAATTTATTTCACGCCATCTGCTGCTTGAAAAATAATTTACCCTAATGGATGGTTGAACACCACAAATTATCTTCGATTCCGTGAAGTTGACTAAAAAATTAAGTGCTTTGCCTGTTCAAATATGAAAGGAACTGTTGTAAAGTCTACGGGGTCATGGTACAAGGTCGAAAGAGAAGACCGAAAACTGGTAAATGCACGCCTGAGGGGCAAATTTAAAACAGAAAAGAAAGGCGTCACCAATCCTATAGCTGTTGGCGACTGGGTAGAAATTGAGATAGAAGACGAAGTGCACGAAAACTATCTCATTACCAAAATATATCCCAGGCACAACTATGTCATGCGTCGTTCGGTGCACAACCAACATCAGGCGCATCTGATAGCCTGCAATGTTGATCAGGCCATGATCATCGCCAGTCTGGTTTTTCCCAAAACCTCGCTAGGCTTTATCGACCGCTTTTTGCTTTCCGTTGATTCTTTTAGCATTCCGGCTGTTATTGTGTTCAACAAACATGATTTGATTGCCGAAGACGAGCAGTTTGTTCAATATGAACAAGAATTGATGGATTTGTACTCAGGTTTAGGCTACACTTGCATAAGGGCGTCTGTGCTTACAAACGACGGCGTTGCAGAAGTTTCCGGGATTCTTGAAGGCAAAAAAACCTTGCTCACAGGTTTGTCGGGTGTTGGAAAGTCAAGTATTTTAAACAGCATTCAACCAAATCTTGACCTGCGAACAGGAGAAGTTTCGGCCTATGCAAGCAAAGGAATACACACCACCACCTATGCCGAAATGTTCAGGTTGGACCAAAACACCTGCATCATAGATACGCCAGGCATCAAAGAATGGGGCATTATTGAAATGGGAAAAGATACGATAGCTCATTCTTTTCCAGAATTCCGAAGGTTGCTAGGTTCCTGCAAATACTACAATTGCACACACCTGCACGAACCTGGCTGTGTTGTAATAGAAGCTGTGAAAGCAGGCGAAATAGCCAATTCAAGGTATTTCAGCTATGTTAGCATTGTAACGGGAGAAGACAACAGGCGATAGTCTTAGATTCCCGGACAAGGAATGCGGCGGTAAATTACTTTTTTGCGGCATTTCTCGTTGATGGGCTGATATTGAAGCGAAAGCTCGAACGTTCGTCCAAAAGCACCTCTTACCCTTGAAGCTGAAATATCGTAGCTAAATCCAAAACGGAATACGCCGTAGTCTGTGGCAGCATGGAGACCCAGCATCGCCACAATAGCATCTTGCTGCCTTCTTCCTGGCTCGGGCGACCCGTCGAAAAACACTCCCCTGTACCATAAACCTAATATTAATGGATCGTAGTTGAAATAAGTGCCCAAATCCAACTGCTGAAAAGCTCCCTGATACTTGTAATGTAAAGTAGGTGTGAGACTTTTATCGGCACCTTTTTTCGCAAAACCTCTTGTCCGCTTCAGCGCATACCTATAACCTGTGTGAATGGAAACCTTCATAGGTAGCTTATCTATCTCGTTGGCAAGAGACTGGTTGGGCTGATTAATGTGATGCGCAGCTATTCCCAAATAAAATTTATCATTGAACAGCAGTGCTCCTGTGGCAAAATCGACAAAAAAGCGCTCCTCACCTGTTCTAAGTATCTGATCTTGGGTCACCTCTGTTCTGCCTCTTATGGTAAATTCGTCGGGAAAGGTGAAGTTGGCAAAGTTCACAGTTCGAAAATTCATGTTGGCTTGCAAGCCGAAATGAACCTGCCAATCGTTTACAATCGGAAGTTTATAAGAACCAATTCCTCCAATGGTTGTGTTCGACAAAGCCACCTCTCCTATCCTATCCTGAACCCAGATTGCACCGAAACCAAACCTTTCTTTCTTTTCTCGAAACTCAATGGCTGCAGCCGTGGTGTTGAACCTACCTGTCCACTGATTTCGGTAGTTAAGGGTTGATTTAAACTTTGAAATCGGCAACTTTTTGCAGTTGTATTCCAAATTTCCTGCAAACGCCGGATTTAGATATAATGGAGCTGCATAGACTTGCGAAAATTGAGGATCCTGAGCCAATGCTCTTTGACCGAGCAAAACCAGGCAAGCCACAAGGGAAATGAAAATTAGGTAGTGTTTTAGCATATTCGGCTATCTCAATAGGGTAAAAGATCCACTTCGCTTTTTATTAATTCGGCCACCATTGAGATCGCCTTCATATTCAACTACATATTGGTAAGAACCAGATGGCGACATAATTCCTTTGTAAGTACCATCCCAGGAGCGTTCAATGTCTTCTGAAAAATACACCATTTCGCCCCATCGGTTGTAAATCCACAACCTAAATTTTTGAATATCATATCCTGTCAATTTCCAGGTTTCATTCACAAAATCGCCTTGCGGAGAAAAAGCCGTTGGAATATACAAATCCGGCGGACAATCAACCACTTTGAAAATGATAACCCTACTGGAGGCACAGCCTACATCGTCGACTACAGTAAGTCCTAATGTGTCGGTTAATGTATCGCTAACACCAATAGTAAAACTCTGACTTACAATTTGGCCTGTGATTAAACTTCGCCACACATAGGCTCGGAAACCTTCTGGTCCGGAAAGCACCAAAGGAATGTCTTTACACAAAATAGTGTCTTGTGCCCCACTTTTCAATACTGTAAAATCAGGCAAAGGATTCACCCGGACAAGTTCCATGGTATCAGGCAGCGATTTGCAATCGTTGAAGACCTGCAAGGTATAAGATCCGGCTACTGTAGCCACCAATGAATCATTTGTAGTAATTATTTCACCGAGTGCGTTTTTCCAGGTATATGAAAAACCATCAGGAGCCGTCCAAATGGCTCTTCCACCTGCACAAATAGATGTATCTGCATTTCTAAAGAGGAATGGTTGAATGAGGCTGTCAACAAATGCAACATTAGAAGTATCCCGACAGCCTTTATTTGTGATCAGAATCACATTGTAGTTGCCAATTCTATTTACAACCAATGACGACCTTACAGAATCAGAAATATTGTTGCCATTGAATCTCCATTGGTAGGCAAATCCAGGTTGAACTAGATTTGCTCGAATGGTGGTGCTTGTATCTTCACAATACGTTAGTTTACCCAGAACTACAGGTTTAAAGCGAGGATTTACAACCAAAGAATCGGAAAGTGAGGTATCTGAACAATTGATATTTCTGAACCTGACTACTAATTTATACCTACCAGAAACCCCTACTTTGAAAATTGAATCACGCTCAGAAGCCAGGTTTATAGGCAGGCCATTTCGAAGCCATTCATACACAACACCAGGAATAGTTCTTGCTCTAAGGGTAAATGAATCTGGCTGGCAGATTTCTTTCACCGCCGGGAAAAAGGCAGTACTTCTTGGTTTTGGATAAACAACAACCCTGGTTGTATCCAAATTTCTGCAAAGCAAATTGCTGGTGCTATCTACCGCTCTTAGTGTATAAAAAACAGTATCTGGTCTCAGCCCGTTGTTTAAAAGAGTTACCAATGGGTTTGAAATCGTGGTAGAATTTAAGCTGGTGGGCCTGAGCGTGAGCCATTGATACCCGTTTCTAGGAACAGGGTTCATACCAATTCTTACTGAATTGCTGGTACAAACCGTTGTGTCGACACCTGCACTTGACAAAGGAATGGGCAGCACATTCACCGTTTTGGTAGCAGAATCAACACATCCGTCCGTGGTTTTGATTTTATACACCATTTCTCGCAAACCCACCAAGTTGAGTGCTGGTGTGTAACGCCCAAGCGAATCTACACCTCTACCAGTCCAGCGCCCGCCAACTGGCGAAAAGCCTATAAACTGAAATGGCAATCCATTGGCACAAACCTCATTGGGCTGCCCAGCCACCACTACCGGAATGCTTTGCACCAATACCCGCTTTCTGGCTGTATCGGAACATCCATTTGCTACCACGATGTAGTTAAGAAACACCACCCCTCCTGCCGGAACAAGACGAGGGTTGAAGGTTGTGCCTGATGTGTCGACTCCAACACCTGTCCACTTACCATTGGCTGGCAAGCCGCCTAAGAGAACTTGTGGACCAAGGTTTGAACAAAATGTGTCGTTTCGGCTAACTGTGGCATTTGGCGCTTGAATTACTGCAGTTATTATAGTATCCCTTCCGGTGCAGCCGTTGGCACCTGCAAAAGAATAGACCAAACGGTTGTTAAGCCCTACTATGTTGTTGCCGGGGGTAAAAACACCGGATTCAGACACGCCTAAACCTGTCCAAACACCACCGGAAGAAGGAACAAAGTTTCTAAGGATAAAAGGAGCCACATTGCTGCAAACCGAAAGATTTTGCCCCGCATCAACCAAAGGAACTGCTTTCACAGTCACGTTTTTAACAGCAGAATTCGAGCATCCTGTAGCCAAATCTCTGAATGTGTAGGTTACCTGATATGTGTTTGGATTCAATGCTACAGGCGTCATTTGACCAGATTGCGACACACTTCCAAACGTGCTGGACCAAATTCCTCCTACAGGATCTCCACCTGTGAGTTGCAAAAATTCTTCGTTTTTGCAAACTTCCTGAGGTTGACCAGCTTGCACTGCTGGTCTGGCAATTACTGTGATGGTTCTGTTTGAAGAAACAGGGCAGCTTAAGCCGTTAAATGTGATGGTGTATGTGTATGTCACAACTTGATTTCCAATCAATGTTGCGTTAGGTGTAAAAACGCCATTGGAAGTTAAGTTAACGCCTGTCCAAGTTCCGAGGCCGTTGGGAGGAGCATTTGATGGCCGGAAACCAGTAAGCGTAACTGAACCTGCATTTTCACAAACCGACAAATTATCTCCAGCAAAAATATCGTTGGCCCTGGGGTTTATGGTGATGCGTACTTGGTCATCGGCTGAGCAGCTGGTAAGAGGATCCGTTGTTCTTAAAGTATAAAGTGAATCCTGGGGGACAGAAAAATTGTTTCCTAAAGTAATGAGTGAAAATGAACCACTTGCATCGGGCAATCTGGAAGTGCGGTTCAAAACACCTGCCGTGGGAAACCATTGGTAACTTAAATTGGAACCTACAGGAGGAACAACGCCTAGATCTACGGTATCGCCAGAACAGAATCTGAAATCGGCTCCAGCGTTCGAAGCTGGTGAAGTCTTTACATTAAATGGGAAGTTATTCGATTCAACTCCATCATTTGAAAGCACCCTGAGACGATAGGTGTTGCCAGACGCTAATGGAAAAGGAATGGTGATATTGACAGGGGAACCGTTGCCCGAATTAAGGGGCGTTGCAGGGGTAAATGTGCCTGCCAACGTAGACATTTGCACACTGTAAACTAAACCAGGAGGCATATTTACAGTTGAAAACGTAATGGTTACAGTTTGTCCCGGGCAGTAGTCTGAACCTCCGGGAAGAGGATCTAGCGTAATGGACTGGGCATTCAAAGTTTGCGCCAGAAAAAAACCGAGCACAAGCACAAACAGTTTGAAACCTAATTTTGAAAACATGAATAACCTGTTAATTCCTAAACACAAATCTACCACCATTCCTGTGCTTTTCAGCCTATCACTTTGTTCAGCGGAAACGCAAAAATATGAAAATGTTCTGATTATAGAGTTTTGGTAATCTTTAACGCCACAAATAAGCAGGATATTCTCCAGCCTCGACCAATGATCTTATTTTTCGGGAAGCTAATAATTTATCTTCCTGGTAAGTAACTCCAATCCAATCTGAGGTAGTTTGCAAAACCTGAACAGTTGCTTGTCCTTCGTTTATGAGCTCGCTCATGGTAGTTGGCAATAAACATTCTGACTTGGGCTCAGAGCCTTTTTCTTGAAAAAATTGCTCCAAACGAACCTCAGCCTGGGAGAATACACCAGGCGTAAGACACCAGAAATTCATTGATACAGATTCATTTCCGGCATAAATAACTGGGTTTGAATCGAGTCGACATGCAATACTTCCATCAGTCTGTCGAGCTAAGTCCGGTTGCTCCACAATATGAGTAAGAAAACCAGATTCATTTGTTCGACATACACCTCTGGCTACAGTTCCTGAATCTGATAAAGTGGCCTCGAGTCTGTATCCAATCATAGCATATTGGCTATTTTTTTGTGAAGCTGCATGAAGGAATTGAGCCGCCAGTTCAAAACTTTGTTTACCATAAAAATCATCGGCATTCAGCACCGCAAAAGGCTCTTTCACTTCATGGCGAGCGCACCAAAGTGCATGTGTAGTGCCCCAGGGTTTGGTTCTTTCCGGGTTTTGAACCGATGTGCCTTCCGGAAAATAATCCATTTCCTGAAACACATACGCTGTCGGAATGAGGTGTTCAAACTTACCACCGAAAACAGCTTTAAAGTCTGCTTCAATACTTTTTCGGATGATAAAAACCACTTTGCCGAATCCAGCTCTAATGGCATCGTAAACAGAATAATCTACAATAGTTGCTCCATTTACGCCCATAGAGTCGATTTGCTTAAGGCCTCCGTAGCGACTGCCTACACCGGCAGCCAATACCAGTAATGTTGGTTTCATTGAGATTCAGATTTTAATTTTCGTAGCTAAATTGATTTGAGGCTATTCAAAAACCTCCAAAATTCCTTCAAGCACCCGCTGAAGATCATGGTGATCAAGGTTGGAACCAGAAGGCAAACAAAGGCCATTTTCGAACAACCTGTCAGAAACTCCCGAACCAAAATAAGGGGCATCGGCAAAAACAGGCTGCAGATGCATGGGTTTCCAAAGCGGGCGACTTTCAATGTTATACCGATTCAAATGAAGACGGATGTCTTCCCTTGTTTTACCACTGGTTTGAATCGGGTCAACCAACAAGCAGGTGAGCCAGCGGTTTGCAAATGTATCTGTGGGTTCGTCCAAAAAAGTGATACCTGGAATGTCTTTCAAATGCTTTTTGTAAAACTCAAAATTACTTCGTCGATTGGCAATTCTATCAGGCAAATTCAACATTTGTCCACGTCCGATTCCTGCACAAACATTGCTCATCCGGTAGTTATACCCAATGTGAGAATGCTGATAATGAGGAGCTTCGTCTCTAGCCTGGGTTGCAAGAAAACGGCTTTTCTCAATCAGGTCTTTATCGAAACCAATGAGTGCCCCGCCGCCTGATGTGGTAATGATTTTGTTGCCATTGAACGACAAAACGCCCAGTT
Organism: Cytophagales bacterium; assembly: GCA_038205175.1. Lineage (GTDB taxonomy): Bacteria > Bacteroidota > Bacteroidia > Cytophagales > Flexibacteraceae > JBBRCC01. The sequence continues at coordinate 26,915 of JBBRCC010000035.1, forward strand.
TACCGATTGATCCACAGGCTTTTCCACGATAAACAGAACCTAAAGCTTCTGCTGCATCTTCGACAACAGGAATCTCAAACTTTTGGGCAATGGCCATAATTTCATCCATCTGAGCAGGCACTCCATACAAATGAACAGCCACAATGGCTTTTACTTTTTTGCCTTGCCTTTGCCGCTCCATGATGGCGTCTTCGAGCAAGTTCGGATCCATATTCCAGGTTTCATCTTCAGAATCTACAAAAACAGGGGTAGCACCTTGATAAACAATGGGATTTGCTGAAGCCGAGAACGTAAAACTTTGGCATATCACTTCATCGCCAGCCTCCACGCCTAGCAAAATCATGGCAAGATGAAGCGCAGCCGTGCCCGAACTTAGCGCTGCCACATGCGGAACACCTGTGTAAGATGCCAAATCGCTTTCAAATCCATTCACATGCGGACCCAGAGGAGCTATCCAGTTGGAGGCAAAGGCATTTTGAACAAACTCCAATTCCTGATGCCCCATGTGCGGAGACGAAAGCCAGATTTTCTTATGTTCCATATATTAATTAACTATTTCATTGCCGCTAAACTTCTCCATGGTAGCTGAAGTTCCCGACGAAATGCCTTCAGATTTGAAAACTTTAATCACAGTTAAAAGCAAAATTTTGAGGTCGACCCTGAAAGAAATATGGTCTACATACCAAACATCGAGTTCAAATTTTTTGAACCAACCAATTGCGTTTCTGCCATTTACCTGCGCCCAGCCTGTTATGCCTGGCTTCACGTGGTGCCTTCTTGACTGAAAAGGAGAATACAATGGCAAATATTCGACCAACAACGGACGTGGGCCGACTATGCTCATATTGCCGAGCAGGACGTTTAACAGTTGTGGAATTTCGTCCAGGGAAGTTTTTCTCACAAACTTTCCAACAGCGGTCAGCCTTTGACTATCTGGCAATAAATTCCCTGTTGCATCACGTTTGTCGTTCATGGTTTTATACTTAATGATGCGAAAAATAACTCCGCCTTTGCCCGGCCGAAGTTGAGTAAAAAATGGATAGCCACCATTCGAAATAGTGAGTAAAATAAAAATAGGAATTGTGATCGGAAAGCTGAAAATGAGCACCAATAAAGCAACAAGCTTATCAAAAAATGGCTTCACAATTTGACCATACATTGGGGCAAAAGTAGAGAAATTGCGGCATTTTGTATCCCAAAGTCAAATAGGGTTGAATCATCGATGTATGCCGTGTAGCAATTCCACCGACTGTAGTTGAATATATAGTCTTGCTTCTTTTGGCTCAACCCGCTCAACATTTTAGAAATCTACAGTTCTGAAAAACTCCTTAGCTGTTTCTTCTTCAATCGGAATTGTTTTGATTTCTGCTCTACCAACATCTTGCACATACACTGCAAATTTCACTGCTTTCTGAAAATCAGGCAAACAATTAATTTTCAAAATCAGGTCATCTCCTACCCTTGTTTCGGCTATTATTCTTTGATCTGACCTGTAATCAAAACTCCCTGAGTAGCCATTGGCAATTTGAATAAAATGGTCTGGGTATTTGGCAAAAATATGGTTTAGCCTCAAGGTTAAATATCTGCGTGTGGCTAAGTAAGCCACGTTGCAGTCCATTCGCTTGCTAATTTTATAGAAATCGTTTTTACCGCAGTTGTTTATGGTGATGCTTTCCGGAAAATCCGGTGCTTCAGTCACTACCATAAAGTCATAGGGACCAGAAACAATCATGCCACCGCTTTTCTTCTTCGAAGTGAAACATCCATTGTGGTCAGTAAAAACGACAGCTTCTTTCCCGCTCGGCCCAAACAATGAAAAATAACCAGACGAAGGCTTACTGTCTTTGAAATCCTGATGTACTTTAAAGCGTACACCCCGAACTGGTTCATCGGTATAAAAATCAAGAACGCAGGACTTAAAATACGGATTTTCTTCTTCCTGCTTTTTGCAACCCAATACCAACAGCAAGATTAATGGAAAAAATAAAAATAGCACTTTCATCATCTTCCTATCAATAAAAAGCGATAACCTAAACCGGCATAAACCCAGCGCATGGAATTGTCTTTCTTGTAAACCGGCAAAAGAAAACTGCTGGTAAAAACATAAATATTATGAGACCTTCCTTTGTTTCGAAACGAATACCCAAACTGAAACGCAACAGATGGATTGACCCGCCAATAAGGATCTAAATTGAGCCTGGCCGATTTGCTGCTGCTTTCTTCTTCCGTCCTTTTGTATTTGATGTTGCCCGAAGCAATTAAAGGCAAACCCAACCTTAGCCCAACCGCCCAAGGTGATCTGCTGCTCAATTTTCTATCAACGGAAGCCACGCCTTCCAAATAATGAAATGTTTGAACTGACTGAAGATTTGTGCCACTTTCAAACTGGGGGAAATCAACCTGATTCATAGCTGCACAGTAGTAAAGTGCTACGCCAAATGTGTATAAAGACGAAGTTTGTATGCCGAGTCCTGCACCTCCACGCAACATAAAACCATGTTGATATCCTGGCACATTTCCCTTAGGTTGAATAACCAAATTAGAGCCTGTTTCCAACGTTCCTGAAAAAACCAATGTATCTCCTTTAGCCGCCAATGTGGCTCCGGAAAGCCAGTAAGATGCAACAAATAGTGTTATAGATAATTTTAAAGTGGGCATAATCGATTCATTCAACAATTCAATCATCAGTTTAGGAATTTCAGACCTGGGATTGGATAGCGATAGCTCAACAAAATTAAAACGATTTTTTTTATCCCCAATTTAAAATTCCTGAATAAACCGGAAACATGCTATGAAATAAGACATGCCCTTCGATGTTTTATTACTTTTGCACCCAACAGGGCATGAGCATACATTTGAATAAATTGAATTGGTGGATTTTTGCAGGGGCTTTTTGGCTTCTTTTAGTTCCCAATTCACACACATACGGTCAGCTTTACCGCAACTACAAATCGGAAGAGTTTTCGGGCAGGCAACAAAAATGGGTCGATAGCGTGATGTCATCCATGAATGTGCGCCAGAAAATTGGCCAATTGTTTATGGTGGCAGCATATTCTAACAAAGACGAAAAGCATGAAAAGGAAATAGAAAAACTCATCAAAGAGCAGCAAATTGGTGGACTTATTTTTTTTCAAGGAGGTCCATACAGACAAGCAAAACTTACCAATCGATTTCAAAGCCAAACCAATGTTCCGCTTTTTGTAGCCATAGATGGAGAATGGGGTTTGGGCATGCGCCTGGACAGCACCATGAATTTCCCAAAACAAATGACTTTAGGGGCACTCAACAACGATGAACAAGTGTTTCAGATGGGTGTTGAAATTGCAAGGCAATGCAGGCGAATTGGCATTCACATTAATTTTGCACCAGTTGTAGACGTGAATAGCAACCCGGCAAATCCGGTCATTGGTTATAGGTCGTTTGGCGAATCGAAGGAAAATGTGGCCAACAAAGCCTCAGCCTATATGAAAGGGATGCAATACAACGGTGTTATTGCAGTTGGCAAACACTTTCCCGGCCATGGCGACACAGACAAAGACTCGCACCTGGATCTGCCAGTGGTGAAACGAAATAGATCCATGCTCGACGAAACTGAACTTTACCCTTTCAGAGAATTGATCGACGATTCTGTAATGGGCATGATGGTGGCTCATTTGCATGTGCCAGCTATAGACAATACGCCTAATCTGGCTACTACTTTGTCGAAAAAAGCGGTGACCAATCTGTTGAAAAAAGAACTCGGTTTCGATGGCCTCATTTTCACCGATGCATTGAACATGAAAGGCGCCAGCAAGTATTTTCCGCCTGGGGAAGTTGATTTAAAAGCCCTTCTGGCAGGAAACGATGTATTGCTTTTTCCAGAAAATGTAAGTAGAGGTGTGGAGTTGATAGAACTGGCTTTAAAACAAGGAAAACTCAAGCAAAAAGATTTGGATAGACGTGTACGAAAAATACTGAGCTTCAAATTCTGGTGCGGCTTAGACAGTTTAAAACCAATTGATTTGAACGGTTTGCAGTCGGATCTACATACCACAGAATCGCAAGCATTACTCAAACAACTTTACAGATCGGCAGTTACAATAGCCCGCAACCAAACCAAACTGCTACCCCTCGAACGACTTGACACATTAAATATAGCTTCGCTCACCATTGGCCTTCCAAAAGGCAATGAGTACCAGAAAATGCTGAAAAATTATGCGCCAATCACGTTGTTTGATATTAGCGAAAAAGCAAGCCAGGGAGAATACTCTAGCTTGCTCGACAAATTAGGAAAATACAACCTGGTGCTGGTAGACTTACACAAAATGAACCAAAACAGGGGCAGCAACTATGGAATTTCGGCCTCCTCTTTACAGTTTCTAAGTCGGCTAAATTCCAGAACAAAAGTTGTAGTAGCTATTTTTGGAAATCCATATAGCTTAAAAAGTTTCATCGAATTCAACCACCTCATTGTGACTTACGAAGACAATGAAACCACCCGGCAAACAGTGCCTCAGGTAATTTTTGGAGCCATGCAAGCCAATGGCAAACTGCCAGTAACTGCTGACCCCATTTTCAAAAATGGCATGGGTCTAAACTTGCGTTCTTTGGAAAGGTTGCAGTATGGTGTGCCTGAAGAAGTCCAAATGTCGTCTTCCAAACTTGCTAAAATCGACTCATTGGTGTTGAAAATTATCAAAAACAAAACCACACCAGGATGCCAGGTATTGGTAGCTCGAAACGGCATGGTGGTCTACAACAAAGGTTTTGGGTTTATGAGCTACGACAGTACCGAGCCAATTGATGAAAACACCCTGTATGATTTGGCATCCATCACCAAAACTGCAGCCACACTTCAAGCCGTGATGTATTTGCAGGAAAGAGGTCTGTTGGATGTGAACATGTCGGCGGCAACTATATTGCCAGAATTGCTGAGATACGGCAAAGAAGACATTACTATTGAAATGCTGCTGCTGCACCAAACGGGAATGCTGCCGTTCATTCCCTTTTGGAAACGAACAAAACAAAATGTTTGGGTTTCGGACAAATACTATTGCAACACCAACGACGATTGGTTTAAACTTCAAGTATCTGAAAACAGATTCGCCATGAAATACATGGAAGATTCGGTCTGGAAGTGGACTTTGCAATCGGAAAGAGGCGCAAAAAATAAGTTTAGTACCTATGATTACAAATACAGTGATATGAACTTCTACATTCTAAAGAAAGTAGTTGAAGAGCTTGTTAAGGAACCCATTGAAGATTTTTTGGAGAGAAAAATTTATAGTCCGCTGGGAATGCACTCGCTGCTTTTCAGACCTCTAAGTAAATATCCCATGACAGCCATTGCGCCTACCGAGCAAGACGACTTTTTTAGAAAAACGCTCATTCGGGGCTATGTGCACGATCAAGGTGCTGCCATGGTGGGCGGCGTTGGTGGGCATGCCGGTTTGTTTAGCAATGCAAATGGCCTGGCCATTCTCACCCAAATGAATTTGAATAATGGCTACTACGGCGGCAAACAATTTTTGCTTCCCCAAACCATACCTTATTTTTCAAAAAGACACTCTCCACGCAATAGAAGAGGTTATGGATGGGACAAACCCTACATTTGGACAGGAGATGGGCCAACTTCTGCATACGCCTCCAAAGATACATTTGGGCATACCGGTTTCACAGGAACTTGTGTTTGGGCCGATCCGAAATACAACCTGATTTATATTTTTCTTTCCAACAGGGTATATCCAGATGCTGAAAACAACAAGTTGGCAAAAAATAACATCAGACCTCGCATCCACGATTTGATCTACGAAGCCATGACAGATCAACACTTTAGCTCAAAGCCCAATTTGCCTCAACAACCTAATTGAAATTGACTTTATACTGGTTAACTCCTCAATTAAATTTCATTTTAAGTTGGCTATTTTGCTTTCGTCTCCATTCAAATTTTTATTTCATCCACTTGGGCTTTTACTTGCAGCCCAAACCAATAAAACAAACGTGGGCAATTTGAGCCTATGTTAAAACTTATGAAACGAGTAGTTGTTACCGGCATTGGTGCCGTAACCCCTTTGGGAAATTCAGCTGGAGAGTTTTGGAAAAATGCTGTTTTGGGCACATCAGGAGCAGCACCAATAACCAGATTTAACGCTGAAAAATTTAAAACCCGCTTTGCTTGCGAAGTTAAAAACTTTGACCCATTAAACTGGCTCGACAAAGCCGAAGTGAGAAAAAACGACCTATTTGCTCAATTCGCCTTGGCTTCTGTAGCCGAAGCTTTGGAACATGCCAAGGTTGATTTGGAAAAAATAAACAAATACCGTGTTGGCGTAATCTGGGGTTCAGGAAATGGAGGCATGCAAACTTTCGAAGACCAGGTGACCGAGTTTGCGCTTGGCGATGGCACACCGAGATTTAATCCCTACTTCATTCCGAAAATGATTGTCAACATTGCTTCTGGGGTTATTTCGATAAAATATGGTTTAAAAGGCATGAACTATACCACCATTTCGGCCTGTGCTACTGGAAATACTGCCTTGATGGATGCCTTCAATTACATCCGTTGGGGCAAAATAGACGTGGTGGTTTCCGGCGGATCGGAAGCGCCTGTTACTTCAGCATCTATTGGCGGCTTTGGAGCTATGAAAGCTTTGTCGACCAACAATGAAAATGCAGCAAGCGCCAGCCGACCATTTGACCTGAGCCGAGACGGGTTTGTGATGGGCGAAGGAGCAGGTGCCATCATTCTTGAAAGCTTGGAGCACGCTGTTGAAAGAGGAGCACCTATTTTGGCTGAACTCGCTGGTGCAGCCATGACTGCCGACGCATACCATTTGTCGGCCACTCACCCAGAAGGAGAAGGTGCAGCCAGGGCCATTCAACTTGCGCTTGAAGATGCTGGCCTACAAGCCACTGATATTCAATACATCAACACACATAGCACATCAACCCAATTGGGCGATTTAAGCGAAATAAAAGCTGTTCAATCAGTTTTCGGACAATCTCCGGGTCATCTTTCCATCAGCGGAACAAAATCTATGACAGGCCATTTGTTAGGTGCAGCGGGAGCTATTGAAGCCATTATTTGCATTGAAAGCATAAGACATGGCGAAATTCCACCAACCATAAACACCACTGCTTTAGATCCTCAAATTCCGCCATCATTCGATATTGTTTTAGGCAAATCCAAAAAGAAAGAAATTAAAGCTGCTATGAGCAACGCTTTTGGATTTGGAGGCCACAACAGCACTGTAATTTTCAAAGAATTTGTTGCCTGAACAGTGGCAGATTCGTAATTTTCACTCAATTTTAACTTTTAATTTTTCAACTGTCTCATGAAAACTTTTACCGCATTAACTTTCACGCTCTTGTGTTTTGCCTCGGCCATGGCTCAGATTAATAAACCTAAGGAAAGAGTAGAATCCATTGGAACAAACCGGGCCAACAACCGACTTGACCAAAGTATCGACAAAGGATTTAATTCCATCGAAAAAGGGATTGGTGGCATGCTTAAAAAGAAGGACAAGAAAAATAAAAACAAAGAGGCGCAAGGCACTGAAAATAATGAAGAAAATGCAGCGGAAGAATCCTCAGGCAATCCTGAAACTTCTTCAAAAACCAAAGGTTCTGGTTCCAAATCTGAAGGGCTGAAATCATACTCCAAATTCGACTTTGTAAGCGGGGATAAAGTGGTGGCTACAGAAGATTTTGCCCAAGATGCTATCGGCGACTTTCCGGCAAAATGGAACACCAATGCAACAGCAGAAGTAGTAACCGTGAATGGAAAATCAGGTAAATGGCTCAAGTTTGACAAAGTTGAAGGCTCATTTTACCCTGAATATATCTCGTCGATTCCTGAGAACGCTACCATAGAATTTGATCTGATGTATAACAACTGGAAAAAAAAGTATGCTTACAGCAGAAAACTAGTTATTGCATTACTTGAGCTTGAAAAAGCAGATAAAAGCCTGACAAATTACACAGCAGGCAGAGGCGCCTTTTTTGAATTTGACGGAGCCATGGGCACTGGCAATGTTTCTGTGGGTCAACTAGGAAACAATGGTACAAGAACTGACCTGGTAGGCACCAAAGAAATGTCCGAGACCATTAACCCCGAAAATAGCGGTAAAGTATTCCACATCTCTATCTGGAGACAAAAAACAAGACTCAGGATATATGTGGACGAGCTTAAGGTATTTGATTTACCTAAAATTTTTCCAACTGACGTTAAATTAAATCAAGTCCGTTTTCATTCCAGATTGACCAATGATGATGAGCAAATGTATATATCCAACATTCGCATGGCGGTGGGTTCGCCAGATACAAGAAACAAACTCATCACTGAAGGAAAATTTGTAACCACCGGAATCACCTTTGATGTAAACAGTGCCAACATCAAACCAAATTCTTATGGCGTTTTGAAAGATATTGCCAACACGCTGACAGAAAACCCCACTGTAAAAGTAAAAATAATCGGCCACACAGATAGTGATGGAGAAGCCACGAAAAATCTGGAGCTTTCTAAAAAACGTGCCGAAGCAGTAAAAACAGCACTCACCACTGAATTTGGAGTTTCCAACGATCGCTTTCAAACCGATGGAAAAGGTGCTTCAGTACCTGCCCAACCTAATACTTCGCCTGAAGGCAAAGCGAACAACCGCAGGGTCGAGTTTATAAAACTTTAGTTAAACCTGGCTTGCCATATTTTTTAAAAAAAGGAGACAACTAAATTGTCTCCTTTTTTATGCTTGCTGACTCCCACTTGCTTTTTCAGGATACTTGGGTGTAACCTGATTAAAAAAGGCTTTCATCACTTTTAAATCGGCTTCATAGTTGCCTGTGGGGTAAAAAACCTCATGGCAGCCCGATTCCTTCTTTTTGTAATCTAAATATCCCAATACAATAGGCACGCCAGCTTTCAAAGCGGTATGGTAAAATCCGGATTTCCATTCCTTCACATAGCTTCGGGTGCCTTCCACCGGAATGAGCATAATTAAAGCTTCGTTTTGGCTGAACAGATTAACCATGTAGTCTACAAGATTCCCGGAAGTTGACCTATTTACCGGAATGCCACCCAAAGGATACATGATGTATTTCAAGGGCCAGCCAAAAAGAGACTGTTTCGCTAAAAACCTGATGCGCAACCTCATGATAAAAAAGGTGGACATGGCGAATGAGAAATCCCAATTGCTGGTATGTGGAGCAGCTACCATCACACATTTTCTGATATGAGCAGGATATTGCCTGGCCACTTTCCAGCCAAAAAGCCAAAACCAAAATTTACCAAAAAAGTAGAGCATATTCTAGAAAGTTAAATTCAGGTTAAGCTCCTCTGCTCCTCTTTTCACTTTTAAAGAAATAGTTTGTCCTTTTGAAAATTTCGCCAAAGCCTTCATGTAGTCTTGTATATCGCCAATGTTATACTCATCCATTTGCAAAATGATGTCTTCTGCCTGTAAGCCTGCTTTTTTTGCCGGTCTATTGTCCATGGCGCCTTCTACTTTCACGCCGGGGCCATTGTGTGTGTAATCTGGCATGATGCCGAGTGTAACTTTAAAGCTAACTGCTGTTGAAGCACCATGTGGATTTCCAGCTTCCCTATAGGGTATTTCCGTTTGCTGTTGCACCATGTAAATCACTTTTCTGACAAGCTTAATTATCTTCATTTCTCCTGGATAATTGATTTTGTCAGCATCGTCGCCCGGCCTGTGATAATCGGCATGCAAACCAGTAAAAAAGAATAAAACCGGCATTTTCTGCATGTAAAAAGAGGCATGATCGCTTGGTCCAAGGCCTGCCGAATCTACCCTGTATTTCATATTTTCCATAGAAGCAATGCTTGGCAACCACTCGCCCCACCGAGGGCTGGTTCCATAACCTCCCAAAATAATTCCTTTCTCATTGTCAAGCCGACCCACCATATCGAAGTTGAACATACAAAGTCCATTTTGGAGTGGATGAGTTGGGTTTTTCACAAAATATTTAC
>JBBRCC010000036.1:0-36706 GCA_038205175.1 Cytophagales bacterium
GAAAATCTGCCTCTATGCGTTTCGTGAATCAGTTTTACGCCCAGCGATTTGGCATATTCGTTTAAGGTTTGGATGATTTCCTGGTTGTGGGCAAAACTGAAAAAGTCTTTTCCCGTATGGCTGTTGATGAAAAGCGGCTCAGCCTCTGCCATCATTTTTACATATCCTTTGGCTTCTTCAATATGCTTTTTAAGGTCAAGTTCTTTTGGTTGATGGATTATGGCAACGTAAGCAAGTCCGGAAGCTTTGATTTTGCCAATTACATCTTTCCTTTCTGCATCATCTTTTGGCAATGACATTTCAATGCCATCGAAACCCTCCTTTTTTACATTTTCAAGAAAATCAATGTAAGAAAGCCTCGTTCCCCATTGCGGCATAAAAAACGTAACCGGATTGGCTGGATCTGGAGGTAAACTAAAGGCTGGAAGCACCATGGCAGTACCTAAACCCAGACTGGATTGGCGGATAAACTCACGGCGGTTGATGGGCATGTTAAAAAGGATTTTTAATGAGATTGGACTCTATGTTGTTGAAATCCGGGTCGAAAGTTAACTGCAACCCATATTCCAATATGTGACGCATTGCGTCACGAATTGGAAAGCTCAAATAGAACTTCCTCATATTTGTTAAATTGGTATAATCAAAACCTTTTCCAAATTCCTGATTGAGTTGAGCAGCAAGCTGTTTTAATGTTTTTTCTCCATATATTGCAGTGGGATTTCCCTGTTGGTCGTCTTCGACTATGAGTTTTCCGATTTGCCAATAGGTTTGCAGCAAGGCATTGTTGGCCACTCTAAACAACCTCTGTTTTGATTCTAAAACTACAGCTTTAATAGACTGAAAAAGAACTACATCACTCATGACATAAATTTTCTATGATATGGATTTCCTTTGTTTTTCTTGGCATTTTAGAATACTTGACGCATTGCGTCAAATATTGAAAATCCAAATACATCTTCATCACCTTTGGATATAAAGCTTTTAACTGGTCAACATTTACTCTTTTCGGCAAATCGAGTGTTTGACGCATTGCGTCAAGAATTGAAAAATCAAATGTTTTCTCAATCTCCATCATCGTTTAATTAAGGCCTCATCATAATTCAAAACGGTATTGGAAACCACCGTAAGTCCAGCCACGACCGAGGAATTAAGGGTAGAGTCCACCGGAAACTCGCCCGTTTTCAACAAGGCTTTGGCTCTTGTTTTGTCTTTATCGAAACCTGCTTTTTCAAGCTGGTACAATTCTTTCATCAGGGCAAGTTCTTTGGGACGAGGTGAGCGGGAAATGGCTGACAGGAAAATCCACCTAATCTGCTCATCCAGCGATGATTTAGCCTTGACGGTCCTTTCTGCCAAAACCCGGGCGGCTTCTACAAATTGCGGATCGTTCAAAGTAACTAAAGCCTGAAGGGGTGTTGCTGTTTTCTGCCTTCTCACAGCGCAAAGTGAACGGTCGGGTGCATCAAAGTTGAGCATCATTGGTGGAGGGGCACTGCGTTTCCAGATGGTATATATGCTTCGTCGGTACAAACTATCAGAATGGTCCTGTTTATAATTGATAGCATTTCGGGTGGCCAACGCTTCCCAAATTCCTTCGGGTTGATAGGGATACACGCTTTTGCCTCCTATTTTTCTTACCAATAAGCCACTGGCTACCAAGGCGTTATCCCGAACCTGTTCTGCGGAGAAACGATAACTTGGGCCACGGGTCAACCATTTGTTGTCCGGGTCTTTTTCAATGTCATTTTTATCTGCTTTGGAAGATTGGCGATACGTGGCCGACATCACAATCCGCTTGATGAATTTTTTATTGTTCCAGGCGTCTTTTCGGTATTGAAACGCCAGCCAATCCAACAACCCGGGGTGAGAAGGGAGATTGCCCTGATTGCCAAAATCTTCCTGCGTTTTCACCAATCCATTTCCAAAAAACTGTAACCAAATGCGATTGGCCATCACACGGGCAAAAAGTGGATTTTTTTCATTCAAGAGCCACTTTGCCAGGCCAAACCGATTTCTTGGATAGTCTGGAGGTAATTTACCCAAAACCTCTGGCGTTTCCGCCATCACTTCCTCGCCGAAGGCATCATAAGCTCCACGGTTGAGGATAAAAGTTTTTCGCTGTTGGTTTTTTGGCAAATCCTGCATTGTCATCACTTCAGGAATATCCGTGGTCAACTGTACTTCTTCTAGCCTAAGATTATTCTTTTCGAGCTTTAAATTGCGGAAAGTCTGATTGGAAGTCAATAAATGGTGTTCCAACAAGAGTGCTTCCTGTTGCGCATTTCGGTTTTTAATGGTAAAAACTTCATTTACAATATCTTTCCCTTTGGCCATGGATTGAATTTCTAACCTGGAAAGTTGCCTTTTATAAATTGAAAGTTCATCCATCCCGATCCCCGATATGGTTTTCCGCCTTTCGTCAAATCCTACCGAAAACAGTTTCACACCATTCCAGCTGCTTCTGTTTTCTCCTACAAGAATACTCTTCTTTAAGTTGTCAGCAATTAATTGGCCTTTCGGTTCTTTTCCATTGATGTATAATTTTAATCCGGAGGCCTTGCCACTTCCGTCATAGTTGAAAACCAAATGCTGCCACTGGTTCAATGTCAACTTTTCTTTGGTTCGAAACTCAATGCAGTTGCCAGGCCAAACGTATGATAGCATAGCCGTAAGCGTTTTATCAGAATTGAGATACAAGGAATATCCCCGAAAACCTTCAAATTCATTGTTACTTCTATGAAAAATGATGCCTGAAATGCTGTCCTCAACTGGTTTAACCCATATACTTATTGCAAAATCCTGGCTCTGCTCAAAATTTAAACCCTTGTAAATTCGATTTTCAAGAGGTGCCAATTTCATATTGCCCTTGGGTGGTTTGGGCTTCCATTCTTTTATCTCTTTTGAGGTAAGCTTTACCTTATCAATACCAGGATCAAAAACAGCCAAACCACAATCTCCTTTAAACAAAAGTCCCTTTCCAACTTTTCCCCCCACTTGCTGTGGACTTCGATCCAGATCGCCGGCAAATTCGGTATAAAAACTGCCCGAAAGAGAATTTGAAAATCCCTTTTCATCCGTATTTTTTTCAAACGAAAAATGAACCAATCTGTCAAGTTCTATACTTTTAGAAACAGTATTCATATCATTGTTTTTAAGCCACTTGTGGTATTCGTTTTCAAAAAAACCCACTTCCATTTTTGCATTATGAATCTTTATTTTTTTGGAAATCCGGGCTAAACTCCTGGTCTGAGCCGCATCCATGAGCATCACTGTTGGTGGTGCTTCTCCATTGTAAGGCACCTCTCCACTTTCGTTGTTTTGGTTGAAAAAGGCGGAAAGCGAATAATAATCTTTTGCCAAAATAGGATCGTATTTATGGTCGTGGCAGCGGCAACATTCCATCGTAAGTCCTAAAAGAGCTGTGCCGAAAGTATTGGTTCTATCGGCTACGTATTCGGTCCGGTATTCTTCCAGGACTATTCCACCTTCTTGAGATTGAGGATGTTGCCGATTGAATGATGTAGCAATCATCATGTCTGTGGTAGGCTTGGGCATCAGGTCGCCGGCCAGTTGATACATCACAAATTTATCCAGACTCAGGTTTTTATTGAAAGAATGAATCACCCAATCCCGGTAAGGAGAGGCGTTGCGCAAACCATCGTCCTGATAACCATGAGAATCGGCATACCGGGCCAAATCGAGCCAGCTTACGGCCTGTTGTTCGCCAAAATGTGGGGAAGCCAGGAGTCTGTCGACCGCTTTTTCATAAGCGTTTTCAGAGTCATCTTTTTGAAAGGCCATTACCTCTTGTGGGCTGGGAGGAAGGCCAATCAAGTCCATCGAAACCCGTCTGAGCAAGGTGTTTTTGTCTGCTTCCGGAGAAGGTTTTAATTTCAATTCTTTCCATTTGCGCAGGGCAAAATGGTCGATTTCATTTTTTACCCAGCGGGTTTCATCATCTTCTTTCCATCCCCATCGGGCCAGAAAATTTGTACCAACATCCGGCACTTTTTGAGGTTCGATCGGGCTCAGGGACCAATGTTCTTTATACTTTGCGCCCTGGTTAATCCACTTGATCAGAATGGCTTTTTCTTCATCGGTCAGGGTAAGATTAGAACTTGGGACCGGCATCATCAATTCTGGATCCTGGCTTAAAATCCGTTTTACCAATTCACTTCTGGAAATATTTCCGGCCACAATTGCCTGGGTTCCACCATCCAGTTTTTTGGTGGCTCCTTCAAAAGTGGCCAACTGCAAACCGGCCTCAATTTTACTTTTATCCGGGCCATGGCAAATGAAGCAACGGTCTGAAAGAATGGGTTTTATATGAAGATTGTAGTCGATGTTTTCCGGTATTTTTTCTTCAAAAGCCTTTACCGATTCCGGAATTTCTACCGAATCTCCACATGAAAACAAGAGAAAAAAACTTGCTAAAATCGCAAACCCCCAAAATGTCTTTAAAATAGAATTTCTCTGCTTCATAATATGGCTTTGGTTAAAGGATTTGGACTTTGATTTTTTGGAAGTTCCTCTCCAAAATTCCATTCGGTATTCGGAAAACTGACCTGCATTTCTTTCGCTTTAACAGGGCTCACTTTCGATTGCCACAAATAGACTTTTTTGAGCGATTTAATCTGAGCCAAATCTTCCAAACCCTTATCGGTAATTGGTGTTTCTACCAAATTCAGAATTTGTAAATGCTTTAGAAATTTGATTGATTTTGCCTGAGAATCACCAAATTCTGTGCCCTCTACCATAAGTCGGGTCAGATTGGGGAACTGTCCCAGCATTTCAAAAGATTTTGCAGAAATAGGCATGGAAGCCAGTTTCAGCCACACGATTTGTTCTTTGAGAGGAAGCAAAGGAGACAAATCCTGAAAATTAGTAGTATTCAAACCATTCACAGAAAGTAAACTTCCATCAGAAGAAAGCCATTCAATATGGAGTCCCAACTTTTGAAGCTTTTCTATGTCTGTTTTTGGAGCTGGCCTTGAGGAAATATTTGTAAATTCATCCCAGACCTTGCCTTCTATTTCTGCTTCTGTATTTTTTAGAAAATGAGCTTTCATCTTTTCGTGTTCCGGAAGTTGAGCCAATCGCTTATCCATACTCCCACCCTGCGCTATCCACCAATGAATCAGTTCCAACTCTTTGGCATTTAACTGTTTTTTGCCCTTAGGTGGCATGTGTTTTTCGTCCGATTCAGGCAAAACCATCCGTTCGTACAATTCACTTTTTTCAGCCTGACCAGCCACCAACACTACACCGTTTTTTCCGCCTTTCCACAGTTTTTCCGGAATATCCATCCGAAGTCCTCCTTTTTGCTTCAAATGGTTGTGGCATTGAAAACACTTTTTTTCCAGAATTGGCTCCACCAAGTCGGTATAAACCAAGGCTGTGTCCAGGTTTGCGATTGGCGTTCGCCTGGGTTTCGGCGGTGGCGGACTTTCAAAAATAGCCGCAAATGAGTCTTCCAGATAGCCTTCTCCGTGGGTGAGAGAACCGCCCATGTGGCCGGTAGCTGACACCAAAATTATCAAAGTGAGGGACAAGAAATTCCCAAAAACCGGCTTATAAAACTTAAATTTAATGGATGCATAATACAGACCAGAAATGATTGTCAGGCTGATCCCCAACCATTTGTGTCTTTCAAGCGTAGTTTCTGAATACCCGGAATCATCTGCTAAAATGAGGCCAGCCACGCAAGAAAAAATACCCGACACCATTGACCAAAAGGCTACCAGACCCAAAACGGGTTTCAGATTTTCAAATTTTTGAGTTCGGGAAAGTAAATCCATGAGCACCAAAAGGCAGACAAGGCCAATAGGCAAATGCACAAAAAGCGGATGGAGCTTGCCGAAAAAGGTTAATAAGGCGTTCATTTTCAGGTAAGAAAATGGAGAATTAAAAGTTTTGGTGTTTGTTTATTCTCCATGGAGAATTGTACAAAAGTATGGATAAATTGAAACTTGCGACAGGCTTAAAAATAACTGAGCAAGGCATGCCTGTTTTTACTGTTCAACCTGACGGTAAAAGTTAAATAGAAATTGAAAAGCCTTATCCGACCACTACGCTCACTAGCTACAAGTACACGGATATCACCTAACAATCCGACTTTCGCTTACCATTTATGAACAATCGATTTGCACCCTCAATAACCAATTCATTGATATTGGTGATGAATGCCTGAAATGAACGGAATAAGTTCTTGAAATCAGATTCTCTTGCCTTTCTGTTCAATTTGCAAAAATGAGGTATCTCATGAGCTCCATTTTGTTGGTGAAAGTTTTAGCCTTTTTTACCAAAGGCCTACATGCTAACTTTGAGCCAAAATCTTACTCAGTTGTCATATTTGGGTTTGTTGAAACATGAGTCCTGGCGATAGACTATGAATTTGCCCCAAATCCTGTCTCAGTATCAGGTAACATTGCTGGCAATTATCTGTTTTTCCTGAGTCTGGTTTGAATTATTATTACCGAAAATTAGCACAAAGCAGTTGGCTGTAAAAAATCAAATGGATCAGATTTCGGTTTTGGTGGTGGATGATCATCCTTTTGTGATCGATGGCATCAAATTGCTGTTGGCCGAAAATGCCCGATTTAAAATTGTGGCGGCAACCCATTTGCCAGAAAGTGTCTTGCAAATTCTTGAAAATCAGCCTGTTGATATTTTAATTACGGACATAAGCATGCCTAAGCTTTCGGGTTTAGAGCTCACCAAATTGGTGAAAGCAGCTTATTCGGAAATAAAAATCCTGGCTCTGTCCATGCATGGCGACAAACAGCATATAAGCGAAATGCTGGAAGCGGGCATCAGTGGATATGTACTCAAAAACACCGGAAGGGCAGAATTGCTCGAAGCCTTGTCCAGAATTTCAGATGGGGGCATGTACTTTAGCCAAGATGTTTCAACTGAGTTGCTCAAACCCTCGGAGCCTGTAAAAAGTGGGGATGGCAGCGCTAAGCACCCGTTAACCAAAAGAGAATTGGAAATTGTTGAGCTCATTGTGGGCGAACTTAGCAATGCCCAAATTGGCGAAAAGCTTTTCATTTCTGAGCGCACAGTAGAGACCCACAGAAAGAACATTTTTCATAAAACCCAAACCAAATCTGTAGCAGGACTGGTGAAATTTGCGATTGAAAAAGGAATCGTAAAATGAAGAAAATCAGCTATTTGTTTCTGGTTTTAGCCTGGCTGATGGCCATAAATTCCTTTGGACAGGATGTGGAAGAATTGAAAGAGCAGCTAACAAAAACCAAGCCCGATACAATTCAGCTTCAACTACTTTCTGACCTGCATTGGGCTTTGGCGTACAGCAACAAGCTGGAAGCCAAAAAATATGCAAGTATGGAGCTCGATTTGGCTCTTCGGCTGAAATCTAAAAAATGGGAGGCTCAAGCTTACAACGATTTGGGAATTTCGGAACAACTGGAATACAACCGCCGTCAGGCATTGGAGCTGCATAAAAAAGCCCTGAAAATAAGAACAGATTTGAAGGATGAAGTGGGCATGGCTTCCTCGCTGCTCAAAGTAGGGATGATTTATATAGAGCTGGACGAGCTAGACAAGGGTTTGCAAATGGAACAGAAAGCCCTGATTCTCTTGCGAAAAACAGGAAACAAGCAAGGGATAGCATACGCACTCAGCAACATTTGCAGCGTTTTGGAAGAGAAAAAACAGTACGGGAAAATGGGTGAGTATGCCAGCCAGGCTTATGCGATTTGCCGTGAAACAGGCGATGAGATGGGCATGGGAAATGCCTCCAATCATTGGGCGATGTGGTTGGAAAACAACAAGAAATACCAAAAGGCAGAGGAAAAATACAAGCAAAGTCTATCGCATTATCAGGCAATTTCAGATACAGTGGGTACAACTGCTGTGCTAAACAACCTTGGGCACCTGAACCAGCAACTAAACCCAAAACTGGTCATATACTATTACAAAAAAGCACTGGATCTGGCTTTGAAATATTCCTCACCCGACACCAATTCTCTTGTTACGTATATGGCCAACACAGCCAATCAATATAACATTCAAAAGAAATTTGGCCCAGCTGAAGGCCTTTTGCGAAATGCTTTGTTGATGTCGCAGCAGGCAGGTCAAACACGCATTTTATCGCAGATTTACAGCAATTTAAGCGATATTTTTACTCAAACCGGACAAGCAGACTCGGCGATAAAATATGCCGAATATTTCCAGATGGCTGTGGAACAAAAATTCTCCACTGAAATGGCGGAGAATTTCTCTAAACTTCAAACTCAGTTTGAGATAGACCTCCGGGAACAGCAAAAGGCAACTTTGGCTAAAGAGAATGAGCTTAAATCTCAAAAGCTGATCCAGTATCAAATTATTTTGGGTGCAGTGATTTTGATATTCTGCCTGTTGGGTGTCGTTTTTTGGTTGTACCGAAATAGGCAGAAAATAATCAGGAAAAGGCAACTGGCAGAAGAACAATGGAAACAGCAAGAGGCAAGAAGTAAGGCGGTAATTGAAGCAGAAGAGCGTGAAAGACAACGCATTGCCAGAGAACTTCATGACGGTATCGGGCAACAATTGTCGGCAGCAAGGCTGCATCTTTCAGCCCTTGAAGGTAGTCTTGAAACTAATCAGACCAAAGAGGAAGCCTTGCTTTCTAATGCAATGTCCATGATGGACGATGCCATAAGAGAAGTGCGCACGGTAGCTCATTCCATGCTTGCCAATGCCCTCTTGAAGCAAGGTTTGGCTGGAGCGGTCCGGGATTTTATTCAAAAAATTAATAGCAGTGGTCAGATACGCATAGAGCTGGAAATCAGCGGTTTGGACAAGAACATAGAACCGATGGTAGAATCCATGTTGTTCAGGATTATCCAAGAGTTGATGAGCAACATCATCCGACATGCAAAGGCCAATGAGGTGAGCATTCAGCTTCACAGGCACGAAACCGAACTGATATTGATGGTGGAAGACAATGGAGTAGGTTTTGACCCAACGAATCAAACAACAGGTGCTGGCATGGAAAACATCAGTAGCAGAGTCAATTTTATTAAAGGCCATCTTGAAATTGACTCTTTCCCCGGTCGTGGTACCACTGTGTCTATTGAAGTTCCTATTCTTGCGTAGGGAGGAGACTTGAATGCGGCCTAAGCTGAGTGTTTCAAACAACCAAAAGAGTATTTTTATGCCTGTGACTACGACATCACTGTTTACATCATTTCCCGATTTTCAAAGAACGGGCTACCAACATCCCAACCCGAATAGATAGAATGGGTGCCGAACCATCGCCCGCTACTTTGATATAGCCCATGGAAAGACCACCATACAAAGTCGCAAACTTCCAAGGCCGGGCACTAGCGTCAACAGATATTTGGCCACCTACCCCTACTGCATTGAAGTTTTCAGTAACAAAGGCTCCTCTTTCGTTAAAAGAACTCCTTGAAGTTGGTATTGGCGCTTGAAAAACAGCCTGGAATTTAAGGGAATGATATCCATTCATGGCTCCATTGATGTAGCGCCCGCCTTCAGTTACAATTTGAGAGCGTCTGTAGCCTTGAAATTCCCATCCCAAATCTATTTTAGATGTAAAAGCACCCATTTGGTTGCCAATAAAAACATCGGCACAAGGACCAGAAATGCCTCGGGCCAGAACAGAAGTCCTATAAAATCTTGTTGTTGTAGTTGTTCGACTCTGGCTTCTACTTGTAACAAACTTGTCATTCACGTTTCTGATATGGTCTTTTAAGTGAAGCGTGCCACCCAAATGCACACCAAGGTTGCTTCCAAATGAAACCCCGGCACGAAAATCGGCAACAGTGCCGTGCCAATATCTGGCATCGACAACAAGATTAACGGGCAATTTTAGCTCTCTGTCGCCAGGAGCAATAAAAAACTCCGGATAAAGGCGAACATGAAAATTCCTGAAATCATCTACCTGGTTAAAATGCATTTTGTAAGCATTGGTTTGGGCAAAAGACATGTTGAATAAGCCAAAACCTAACAGCAACAGAAGGTAAGTTTTCATTTGTTTTTTTTACAAAGGTCTTGGTCTTCAGTTATTTATAAAATACCCAGGGGATGGTATTTTCATATCCGTACCAGCACGGAGAGTGCTTTTTTCTTTGTTGATTTTTTGGAACTAATTGCCTTTGTTCTCACATAGGCTGTTCTCTGAGCAGACATGTATCAAATGGCTTGTGTTTGGTGCGTCACGCCACACATGGTGCTTTGAGAATCCATTGGCAAACCAGACAAATAGGCTAAATGGAAGATATTGAGCTGTAAGGGTCTGTTAATCCTTTAAGCACCGAACACTGTAGCCCAAGTGACTTTTACCGATTTTTCGTTTTGCGTCTCCACTGAGGTTGTCCAGGGACCGACAAAGTGCATCATCAGAATTATAAACAGACGATGACCAAAATAAAGCTTCAGTGCCGATGTTGATATAATCTCCAAAATAGTCCCGGATACCGCCAGGAAGGGCCGAAAATCCACTTTCATTTGTGGCACCGGGATTTGGGCTAGCCCATAAGGCCGATACAGCTTTCAGCTGGCTGCCAGGCGCAAAAACACCACCAACAGCTGCATTGGCCTCGCCAAGGAAAATTATTAAAGCTGTCCATTCTGTGTCGGTAGGCACATGCCAGTCCGTAGGGCAAAGGCCTTTAGGATCAACTACGGCATAAAAGTTATAGAGTTTGCCATAGGTTTCATCGTTATTGGTTTCGTTGTTATAAATAGCGTAGGCTCCGCTGGTTCTATTTGCTTGCCAGGAAAAGTTGGTAAGTCCGGTTGGTATAGCCGATCCATCACGGTAGCGGGTAGTTTTTAGGTTGCTTTTCATCCACTCACGGCCATTGATAATAATGGTGCTGTAGTTTGTGCCATCAATGTCTGAAACTCCACCTCCATTTGTAAAAAGTACCACAGGAGTTAAATTTAAAGTAGTAAAACTCCATTCTGCTCCATAGCCTGTACCATTACCATTAGTTGCATAAGCCCTCACATAATAAATCGTATTGATTACCAATTCAGTAAGACTCGCCGAAAAGTTGGTTTTGCCTGAACCGTTCAAAGTTTTTGTGCTAAGGGCTACTGTTGGATTTGGGCTGGTACTCCAACAAACGCCTCTTTCGGATATGTCAGAATTGCCATCGTCTATAATCGTAACAGGCATCGAGGCGCTCACATTGGTTATATCGGTAATTGGGCTGGTTGGTGGTTTATAGAAAAGTGGCAGGCGACCAGCCATTTCTAAGGTTTTGAATGTTTTTTCACTCCCGTAGGCAATGCCTTTATGGTTTGCTGCAAAGGACCTGATGTAGTAGGTCGTGTTGTCCTTAAGGCCTTTTATATTGCTGCTAAAACTACCTAAACCAATGCCTTCTTTGGAGGTAAAGTCAGAGATCTTTGGGTTGCTGCTTGTGCTCCAGCAAACGCCACGGAGGGTAACTGCCGAGCCTCCATCTGCTGAAATAAGGCCACCTATAATGGCACTAGAGTCTGTTATGACCGTGGCTTCTTCAGTTGACATTTCAATGCCTGAGTTCCCGGATGGATTGATGCTATGCCGTTCTTTTGTGCAGGCGTAAAAAATAGTAGCAACAAATATTAGTGCGCAAAGGCTTGAAAGCGCTTTTTGAAACAGGTTAGTCGAATTCATTGATGTTAAAATTTAAGCCAAATAAAAAAAGACACTTCAGCCAAGGATAGGTGGAGAGCGTGAGCACTTTTTGACCGTGAATTGTTTTTTGGCAAAATTCCTGTTTTTAAGTCTTTTAAGAAATACCCAAAGGATGGTATTTTCATATCCGTGCTGGTACGGAGGGCGATTTATATTTGGAGGTTGGGAAGGATATTTTTCCTGTCTTCTAAATTATTTAAAAAGTTGGCCTTTGGATTGGAAATAAGGATCAATGAATGCTTGGACTTTCCTCCAAAGACACGAAAAAGTGAAAATACTCAGCTGTACAGACACCAAACAAAATAGGTGCTTGGGTGGAGGATAATTTGTCTAAATTGAGGCAGGTTTCTATGCGGCTGGTAGTTAAAATATGAAGTGCACTTAGGCCTATATAAATGATACTTTGAAGTGCAGTCTAAACTCTCAATAGATTGAACATCGCTTCCTTTAATTTCCTGGTTAAGCAAAATATACCCACCAGCACGGATACAAATTCCGTAGCTCCGGGTATTTCACAGCGAATTGACAATCAAGACCTTTGCAAGAAAAAATTACGTTTATGATTGGTAAAATTTTCGCATACGCACTTTTAATCTCCTTTGTTTTTTCTTGTGAACCTAAAGAGGATGAAATTCCTACTCCCTCTGGACCTGTCATTTCGGGAGATACCGTTGTACTGAAAGAAGGCAAAGGGTTTAGCACTTTGGCAATTATGGCTTCAACCGGTGCTGGTGGTGGAGTAGGCAATGGCAATTTTGATTTGTATCAATTTGTAGATATGATGTTGTTGCCAGATGGAAAAACGCTGCACTTTGCCGGATTATCGGGTATGAACACACAGCAGGATGTTCTTTACTCCTTAGAGCGAAAAGCAATTGACGTATCCACCAAAGAAAGCCTAAGCCCTTCGTCCAGCAATATTCCTTATGAATTTTTGAAAGGAGGGGTTCCAGATTTAGCTGGCAACTGGTTTAATGCTGGGTATGGATATCAAGAGGGAACAGATAAATTGTACAAAGGCGGATACACGGTAAGCAACTTTGGTATTGTAACGGCATCTATTGTTGGAGATTTTACCTATTCCCGAAGCGAAACATTTGCCAGCTACCCTCGCATTTCCGTTCATGGGGAAGTGCTGGAAAGTATAAGTAGCGATTTAACCTTATACCGGGATGGCAGTTATAACAACCGTTTGTTTTTTACTTATTCTGATGCAAA
Organism: Cytophagales bacterium; assembly: GCA_038205175.1. Classification (GTDB taxonomy): domain Bacteria; phylum Bacteroidota; class Bacteroidia; order Cytophagales; family Flexibacteraceae; genus JBBRCC01. Next base: position 12,878 of record JBBRCC010000036.1, read on the forward strand.
CAGAGCCATTTACCCAAATTATATTTCAAGAATTATAGCCGACCCCTTGGATCGAATAGTGGGCGCTGCTATTGAAACGGCAACTCCGATAGCCAATAAAATCTTATTTTTTGGGGTAAGCAGGCGTAAGTTGTATGTTGGAGAGGCGCCCTGTCTGCCATTTCCTGGAAACACCCAATTGCTGATGATTGATAGCATGCCTTTGCCAGCAGGATGGGATGGTGCTTCCATCAGAACCAGAATGGCGGACGACAAATCAGGTTTTGCGGTTTCAGCAGGTTGGCAAGAGGCAGACAAGGGTTTGAGGGTAATGTCTGCGGTTTACAACTTTGCCAGTAAAAAGTTGACCAGAAATATTACCGACCTCAAAATTCCAAACTTTAGCACTTCAAAAATCAATTGCGATCTGGATGGCGAGGGCAATATTTACTTCGACAATTTTGGAGATAACTTCCAGTCAGACAGCACCATTTCTATATACAAGGCTTCTGGCAATGCGATTTCATTGGTTGGGCAAGACAACCTCATAAAATCAGGATCCATTACCAAAGTAAGGTTTTTGAAAGGCAAGGTTTACGCAGCCATTGAATATAGGTGGAGCCTGGGCCTCAGTAAGAGGTATAGAATCGCTATTATCAAGCAAGACTAATTTTACTCAAAAGGGATGTAACCAGATCAGGCAGATTAATTGAATTTCAGATATTTCCTGGTCTTTCCTTTCCCACTTGTTGAACTTCAATTCGCTAAACGTAGCACTCATTTATGAAAACATTTTCCGCAAAAGCCATTTTGACCTTCTTTTTTTCCTTTTCATTTTTACTTCTGGGAGTAGAAAATTTGAAGGGAGAGGCACTATCAGTTGGCTCGAAAAAGGATAGCAGCAAAAAATCCCGATCAGAGCGAAACTGGAACAAGATTCAAAACAATCCATTGTTCTTAGGCATGGAGTTTTCTTATCCGCAGCTTCAATATGGCTACAAGGCAAAAACACCTTGGTTTGGACCAAGTTTCATGGCCATGAGCGGTTTGTATCATGCTAATTTTCAACGTGGCACAGCCGAAGTAGAGGATTCCGGCACCATCTATAAATCGAATGGTTGGTCATCTCAATTTGGCTTTCGGATTCCGCTGTATTTTGCAGGCAATGAAAATTTTAATTTTATCCCCAACCTGGGTTTTGGGTTTGGCGTGATGGGCCTGGAAGACAGGCGAAAATCGATTGGGAATAATGATCTTGCCGACCCCGTTCTGATTGCATTCCATCTCAGCCCAGGGTTGATTTTGAGGACTGGGTCATTGGTACTTACCATTAATTATACGGCCAACATTGGCTATAATTTATCAAAAGCCAATGCTTTCAACTTTTTCAACCACTATCCCAATGTTGGCATCTATTTCACCACAATGCCCGTTTTGATGAATCCTAAGGAGTTTACTGCCATGGGCAAAAGGCACTACAAAGATTTGGTAGGCACAGAACGCACAAATTCTGGCTTGTATGTGAATAGAAAAATTGCAGAAGACCAAAACACGATTACTTATCGAAGAGAACAAATTCAATGGATAAAATCCACCTATGCCGACCGGTATGAAGAAGAAAAAGTAACCTGCCGGGATGTGCGACCTTTTACCTATGTTGGGCCGAGGCTAGTGAGCACCTGGTTTGCTGACAAGCAGATTGAACAAGCAACAAATTTAGGTATAAATGCAGGTTTTCGTTATGGCATGTGGTGGGTAAACACCTTTGCTGAAACAGGTTCCGTTTTTGCGAAATCTCCTGCTGATGCACGCACCCTGGAGCGCATCTACAACACAGCCGCTGTTCCCAATCTTTCGGGCCAATTCAAAAATTCTATGAAGTTTGGCGGCCAGGTTGGGATCGAGCTCCTGGCAAGGGCTTTAAAATCAGATTTTAAGCCACACAGCTACCAGCAGGCCAAAGAGATTAAGTCGGTCACTTCTTTTGTGGGTATCATTCCTTATGTGGGCTTTGGCGTGAGCCAATTGGGCGCATTCTCTTATAATGGCACAAACGGAGCTGCAGATGTGGCAGACTATATTATCAAAAGTAAAAACAGCGATATATTTGACCCATCAACTTTAAACGGCAGTCAGACTTTTTACAATTTTGGAGGAAGTTTTCATTTTGGTGCCGCCGTTATTGGCCTAGATTGGAACTACTATCCCAACGCCAAAAAACTAAACAGCCGTCAGATTCACATGGGCTTGAACTTGCCCGTAGCTCGGCTTTTCCGGTCGTTATCTGTGAAACAATATGTGCGGCAGATTCAGAAAATGGAGTAAAATCCAGTGGGAGGCATGGTGTGGCAATCCAGCGCATATTTTCCTTCTTCAGTCAGTTCTTAAGCTTTGGTTCTGGCCATCTCAAACCTTCAAAACCAAGATGTATCAATTTCTGCTTACTCTTTAGCGTTTTCTTGAAATGGGTACAATTGAGGTATCCGACAAACAAATTTGAAGTTTTGCTATAACTTTCAAAACCAGGGTTTTTTATTGCATCAGAAAGGACAAAATTGTGATTTTGACTTTCTTCGATGTTAGGCAGAATCCAAAAAAAAGAAGCCTTTGCAGTAATAATTGTTTGCTCAAAAGTGTCGGTGCCTCTACAAAATACACAATTCTTTTACCAGCCCTATCCTGATTCCTTTTTTCCAGCTTTAATAGCCTACACCAGCTCCCTCAAATCCACCGGAATCACTTTCGAAACGCCTTGCTCCGGCATGGTGAAAAGGCAAATTTAGGGGCTGCACCCATCATTCATCCAGAGACTGAGGGTCAATACTTATGCAAGTTTTTTCAGGCACACCTAGCTCCCTTGAAATCATTTTTAGTGGCATAGCAAAGCGATTAACTTGATAAAAATGGCCACGCTCACCATTGTATTTTAACAGTATTGGACTAAATGAGGTACGCAATTGGTTTTTAAAAAAGTTTGTTGAATCATAAAATGATGTGTTTCCATTTATTTTGCCCATACCTTTAGCTGAATATATAACAATTAAACTATCAGATTTTTGTCTTATCTTATCCCGTAATAACATCAAACACATAGGGCAAGTTGCCACCGAACCATCAACATAAAATATCTTTTTAGATTTGTATTCACCTATTTTTCCTGGCAAAATAGATTCTAAGAATGTTTGGATCTGAGCTTCCCGATCAAGGATAGTGTTCGATTTTCTTGAAATATAATTATGGAGTTTAAATCCCGTGGTTTTGCAGAAAAAAGGTGTCACTACCAGGCTATCCATCAATTCCTGCGATTTTTTAATTTGAAATAAAGATGGCAAACCATTTGCAAAATTATGCTTCATGTAAAATACTTTTGGACCATTCAAACCTCCTAAATTTTCGTCCAGAAGCTCTTCTCCAATTTGATTGAATTGGTTATCAAAAATTTGAGCCGAGTGTACTTGATAAGAATTGTTCTTAAAACCATACTCACTCGGATATCTGAGTACTCTATAATATTTATCATGGTGGAAATCGGCAACCAATCTTGAATAGCCTCCTTGTTGTTCATCTTGCTGCTGGTGCTGATAGTCGGAGTTAAACTCATTTTTTTCCAGCCCTTTCACAACCCCGAAAAGCGGGTTTTTTCCTTGGATTATTCTCGGACTTTTGTTTGGTTGAGAATAAACCCAAATATTACCATTAATGTAATTTGAGACTAGTATTTCACCCTTTAAACCAAATGAAACCATAGGAAACAAATTTTGGAAAGGATAGAATTCTTTTGTTAGTTCTTGATCGAGCATTTGATCCAAAATTGAATGGGTATTAGACTTAAAGTTTACACAATATACATGAGTTTTATATGGATTAGATGAGTTAAAATAGTCTTGGAGTAATGTACAACTCAATGGCAGAAGCACCAACGAATCATTCATAGCACCTGAAAGGAAATAAGTAGGTTGAAGTTGCAAACTATCCATACTCAATTTGAATGGATTGTTCTTTGTCTTAATCCGGTGGTCTCGCAGTGTAAAGAACATTAGTTTTCCCTCGCTACAAACAACCAAACTACTGTCTTGAAACTGTTGCCCGGCACGATCGTAGAGGGAGAATGAAAAATCTCCGTTTTTATTAAAAACTATATTATCGGCATTGACCCATGATTTTCTATCGAAGTAGGATTTAAATTCTGTTTTATTCTCAACAAATTTTTCAACCAAAAAACTATTCTTAAACAATGAAATCCAAACAGTTACAACCTTACCAACACTATTGATTGAGCTAGAACTTGTAATATGTTTTTCAGAACTAAATTTTTGGACTTGAAAATAAAGGGGTTTGGAAACCTCCTGTACTTCTGTTGAACATGACAAAAGTGAAACTCCAAATAAAAATAACCAAACCCTTTTCATCTCAACTAACAACAAAATAGAATGATGAACTGTCCCTGTTCATTAAAATAGGATCCACAATTTGTACCTGGCTCAGGACAAGAAAGTAGCCATCTGCTAGTCGGATCATTAGGATCTTCTTGGCGTGCTACAACTCTTGATGTACACTCGATAAAATCAACCGTATTTTCTCCAGACCAGTCTTTCCTGTAAATAAATATGGCTTTATAAACTTCATCATCGCTCTCAAAGACCCCATAATCGTTTCTACCGTCAACGATGTAAACCTCGTCTCCGGGTTTTAAGTTCAATTTACTCTTAGAGATAAATTCTTCTGAGGCTTTTTCTAAAGAAGCTCCAAAAATTTCCTGAACAGTTTTGATTGACAGGTTTCCCCCTTCATTTTCGGCCTCTCTGAGAATATTTCGAAAACCATCGTTGCTATGATTTCCGATATCATTTTGGGTTTGATTCATCCTATTTGGTCGAATATCATTGTTGTTTTGTTCTGCACAACCCAACAGTAAAACAGGAAAAAAAAGAAATAAGGAATTTTTCATAAAACAAAATTTAAAAGTTCACACAAATAAAGCAGGAGATTAATTCAAAGTTAAAACCTAATTTTGACTTTTTAAACCAAAAATCGAATGAAACTCAATATTTCTAATAAGTTATTGAAAATCAGGGATGAACGAAAGTTGTCTCAAGCAGAGATGGCAGATATTTTAGGTTTGTCCACCTCATCATTGGCCAGGCTGGAACGTGGTGATGCCACTGTCCATTTCGAAGATCTGAGTAGATATGCCACCATTTTGAATGTGCCAATTCATGAGTTTCTGCCAGACACCATGACCATCCACAATGCACACAACTCGCAACAATCTGGCCTCATATTTGGCAATATCTACAACTATTACGACCGTACTGAATACACCAAAGAACTGGAGCTAAAAATTAAAACCTTGGAAAATGAAAACTTGCTGCTTAAACAAATGCTATCAGATAAGTCCTCATCCTAAAACACCTGATTACATTTCTCTGAACTTGGAGCTACACAAGAACTAAATAAAGAAATCAGGGCAATCTTTGATTACCAAACACAACAGGCTGTTTTACAGGGTGAAAGGCACAAAACTTTTCATTCTCTCATTTTTGGACAACAGAACAAGAAAAAGCAACAGAAAAGTGCAGTAACCTCACCTGACTCCTTTTTACTGTCACCTTTTGCCCTCCATTTACACCAACTTAAACAAAGAGACCAATCCCTCATTTAGTAATTGGATTTCCTTTTCAGACAAAGCACCTAACTTCCCTTCTACCAGTAATTTATCCAAAGTCGCAAGCTTACTTAACCTAATTAAGGAAGTTGTTTTAAGCTTATTGGTTTCATTAGGAATAAGCTCGAGGTCATGCTTTTCTTTCCATCTCACTTGAGAAGTCAAAAATGCAAGGGTGACATCTTTCTCATTGGCTACCAGCACTATTGCTGGTCTATGTTTGCTGCCCGTTAAATCAGTGAAAGGAAATGGAACCAACACAATGTCGCCTTTTCTCATTGGTATTTTTCTTGCACATCGTTCAAAGTGTACAAGTCTGGTTCTGTTTCCAGAAATTGGAAGGTCCCTTCTTGTTCTTGTAATTTCGACATGACTTCAGAAATAAGCTCGTTATCAAGACGATACATGATAAAATCTGCAAAATCAGCCACCTCCTGCAACTTTTGTTGAGGTAGTTTTTGCAGTTTTCCGATGGTGGCTATTAGCAACTTATCCCGTTCCATGATGAAAAAATTAAAAATCAAAGCTAAGGCTCATCGCCTTAAATTCCTACACTTACTTCAAGCATAAAGCCCTGAATTCTTTGTCCTGATTCCTTTAAACCTATTTCAATTTATCTGTTTTAAGGCTTCCAGATAATCCTGTTCAGAGATGGTTTCTCCTTTTATGGCAAGTAGTTTCTAAATCAAAACCTGAGGCATTTGCAAACTGGCTTGGCCCACCCGCAGCCATAATTTCTTCAGGGTCAAACGTTTTCCATTTCTCAACGACCGGAATTTTATGACTATTGGCTGACTTTTTTATTACCGTTCAAACTCATTGATTGAAGTTCAAATATAACTGTTTCTCTTTCAATTATTAATTGGATATGCATTGAAAAGTCTAAAGATCATGGCTGCCTACTCAGAGAAACATGATTCCAAGTTTTCAGTGCAAAATTCTACCTGACCCCTGTCTCCTGACTCCTTCCACTTTAGCCTTCCAAACTACACCAGCTCCCTCAAATCCACCGGAATCACTTTCGAAACGCCTTGCTCCGGCATGGTGATGCCGTAAATAACATCGGTGCTGCTCATGGTGCGCTTGTTGTGGGTCACGATGATGAACTGAGAGTCTTTAGAAAACGTGCGAATGATGTTGTTGAACTTGTCGATGTTGGCATCGTCGAGGGGGGCATCTACTTCGTCGAAAATGCAAAAGGGCGCCGGTTTGATCAGGTAAATAGCAAACAGCAACGAAATAGCAGTAAGCGTCTTTTCGCCCCCTGAAAGCTGGTTGATGGTGAGCGGTCGCTTGCCTTTGGGTTTGGCCGTAATATCGATGGGCGACTCCAAAGGATTTTCGGGCTGGACAAGCACCAAATCGCAGGTATCTTCTTCAGTAAACAGACTGCGAAAAACCGTTTTGAAGTTTTCCCTGATTTGGTTGAAAGCCTCCATGAAATTTTGTTTGGCCACCGTTTCAATCTCCGAAATGGTGCCTTCCAGGCTTTTCCTTGCATCTAACAGGTCTTTCTTTTGCTCAGCAATGAAGTCTAGCCGTTGCTTCATCTCATGGAACGCCTCCATAGCCATAGGATTGATGGGGCCTATGCGCTCAAGTTGATTTTTCACCTGCCGCACTTTGTCTTGCAGCTGTTCTATGGTTTTGTCGCTGCCAGCATAGCCTTCCAGGTCGCTTTCGTCGAGGTGCACTTCAAATTCTACCGAAATCCGCTCAATCACCGACGTGAGCGAAACCCTGAGTTCTGTTGCTTTTTGCTGGCATTCATTGATGCATAAGTCTATGTTTTCCCGTTTGCGCTGCAGGTCTTTGAGGTCCTTTTCCAGTTCGTCTATTTTGCCCCTTACGCCATAATACTCCCGCTCTGCATCGTTGAGTCCAGCCTCAATGGTTGCTTTTTCAGCATACAGCTCTTTCAGCGCATCATCGTTGAGAACCTCTGTGTTTTGCAGCTTTTCTATCTCTGTTTGAATTTGGTTCAATTCAGATTCAGTGCCTTGCAACCGTTGCAGCACAGCCGTTTCTTCCTGCGTTTTAAACTCAAGTTGTTGCTGGTTACTTTTTAGCTGATTTTGTTTCTGAAAAAACCGAATGTTAACTGCATTATACTCTGCCGAGGTGGCCGACAAAGCTTCATTTTCTCTGGCCGAAAATTCATTGGCTTTCGACAATTGATCTCTCAGCGCTTCGAACATGGCCTTGGTCTCGGCCAACAAAGGCGTTTGTCGGGCAATGTCGTGCTCAAGTTCCTGCACACGGGTCAGCATGTCTTCCCGGCGCAGCTGGCTGTTTTGCAAAAACGACTCTGTTTGCTCCAGCCTGGTTTTCACAGCTGCTTGCTCTTGTAGCCATTGGTTGATGCGCTTGTTGGTCTGCTCAATGTCATGCTTTTTGCTTTGCTGTTTCAATGTCCGAAAAGCTATGTCGAGCTCCTGAAGTTTTTGTTTTCTCACAGCAGCTTTTTCGGTAAGCTGGGCAATGGTTTGGCTCAGCTTTTCAAGCTGTCGGGCTTTGCCAATTCTGTTTCCTTCAAACATGCCCACCGAGCCCCCATTCAGGCCAAATTTTCGTTGGGTGAGGTTGCCGTTTACGGAGATAAAAACACCATCCGGCCAGTCCCACTTTACATCGTCGAAGAGGGTGAGCCCATCCTGAAAGTTATGGTGCATGAAGGGAATCATGCGGTCGGTGATGTACACATTTTCCAATAAATGATGCAACAGCAGTTGGTAGCGTTCATCATATTCCACCACATCCAGTGCCTGCACAGCATCGTCATATTGTTTGGTAGGCTTGGCCTTGCCGCCTTTCAACATGTCGAGCACAAAAAAATTGGCCCTGCCTTTCTGACTTTCGCTCAACATGCGCATAGCCTGAAATGCTTCAATTTCTGTTTGCACCACATAGTGGTTGAGTAGAGGTTCCAAAAAACCTTCAATGGCTACTTTGTACTTGTCTTCGCAGGTGATGATGTCGGTGACCAAAGGGGCGGTTTTGCTCCAGTTTTTGTTCTTTTTCAAAAACTTGATCGCCTCCGGATAACCCTCCAGGTTGTCTACCAGACTTTTGGTAAGGTTGTACTCGTTTTGGCGTGCATCCAACTGTCGATTCAGCTCATTGAGTTCCGCTTTTACTTGCTCGGTGTCGATCAACAAATCTTCGCCTTGCTGCGCCATGGCCAATTCTTCTGTTTGAAGTTTCAGCAATTCTTCATTGCCTTGCTCTACAGACCTGGCTATTTCTTCACCCTTGTTGTGAAATTCTTCCAGCGTTCCAGATTGCAGGCTGGCGTCGGTTTCGTTGCGTTCTACCTCTTGTTTTAAACCCGACAGTTGCAATTGGGTCATTTCAAGGGTCTTTTCCTGGTTGTAAACCGCCTCTTGATTTTGGCGTTGCTGAAGCAGCAGTGCCGCTACTTCTTCGCTAAAGTTTCCGGCAGTTTGCTTTTTTGTTTCCAGACTTTCGGCCAGCACCTGAAGCTCGGCTTCTACTTCTCTCAACCCTGCTTCGTCGCCGGAAACGGCCTCGTTCAGTTTGGCTATTTCCTGTGCCAAAAACACCAAAGCTTGTTTGTCTTTAAAAACCTGATCCGAAAGTTTGGTGCTGCGCTCAGCAAAAAAGGCCAAACGTTCTTTGCGTACATTTCTGTCGTTCTCCTTTTGGCGAATGTTGGCCACAAAATCGTTCAGGGTTTTTTGCCTGCTGCCAACCAGTTTTTCAGCATGCAGGGTTTGGTTTTTCAGCGCTTGAATATCTGCTTCCCGAGTAGCTTGTTGGGCAACAACCTCGCTTTTCTCTTGTTGAAACTGCTCGGTTTGGGTCTTTAAATTGCGGGTTTCGGCTTGCTGTTCATACAGCGATTGTTTGGCAAACTCCAGACTGGCTTCTTTGTACTTTTCTTTCACCCCAAAATAAGCTTCGGCTTGCTTGGCCTGTTTTTCCAGGGTTTTCAGGTTTTTCTCGATTTCAAAAATAACATCTTCCAATCGGTCGAGGTCTTTTTGGGTATCGTCGAGTTTGCGGAGGGTTTCCTTTTTGCGAATTTTGAATTTCGACACCCCTGCAGCTTCTTCAAACAAAGTACGGCGACTGTTGTCACGATCGTTGAGGATGTCGTCCACCATTTTCAACTCGATAATGGCATAACTTTCGGGGCCAATACCGGTGTCGAGAAACAAGTTGGTGATGTCTTTGAGCCGGCAAGCCACGCCATTGAGCAGGTATTCACTGTCGCCGCTGCGGTAGTATCGCCTGGAAATGGTGACCGATGAGTATTCTGTGGGTAAAATATTTCTGGTGTTTTCAAAAGTGAGCGACACCTCGGCCATTTGCAAGGGCTTTCGGGTTCGGGTACCGTTGAAAATCACGTTTTCCATTTTGTCGCTGCGCAGCGCCTTTGAACTTTGCTCGCCCAACACCCAGCGAATGGCATCCACCACGTTGGATTTGCCGCAGCCGTTTGGGCCCACAATGCCAGTAACCCCTTCCCCGAAATGGATGGTGATTTTATCGCCGAAACTTTTGAAGCCTTTGGCCTCGAGTTTTGTGAGTTGCATGCTGCCAAAAAAGGGTGGCAAAGGTAAAGGAAAAATGGGGAGGAGAAAGAGACTTAAAGGCTATTTGAATTAAGCCCTTTGCATGTTAAAGTTTTTTGCATGTTGTGGATTTGCACACAAAAAAGTGTGTGCAAATTTTGTGTGTGTTTAAACGCACAATTAAAAAGTTTAACAATGGCTCGTTCTAAAAAAGATTAGGCTTTTGCTTTATCGAACAGTTGAGATAAGGTCAGCGACACATAATTTCATGGGATATCAAACACGATATCAACGTTCTGACAAATGTTATCCACACGTTTGCAAAGAGGGATTTAGAGTATTGCATTTGGATCCCGCAAAAGCAAAAACCACTGGTATGAAATAAAGCTTGTTTCATGCAACACCTCACCTCCAGATATTACCATTGGCAAGTCAATTGAAAATTAAAAGCGTTCTACTCCAATGTATATTTTTGAAAATTTGCCGGTCAAAAGTATTTCCGCTTTCTGTGTAACGAAGTAATACCTTGTGCCAATAAAAGAGGTGGTCACTGCTTCTTTAAATTAAGACTTCATCGTCATTACAATTTCTAAACCATCTTTCTTAAAAACCAATAATAGCAATACCAGCTTTGGGCTTAGGTTTTGGCTGGTTGTCTTATTTGCGTATGTTTCAACATTTGCCTTGGCCCAGCAGGCAACCATAGACTCTTTAAAATTAAAACTTTCCGCCGCTACGCTGGAAACAGAGAAGGCAGATATTTTGAATGAACTGGCGTGGTTTTCCAGCTATCAAAATCTGGAAATGGCTGAAAAATATGGCCAGCAAGCCATTGCTTTGTGCACCAAACTTGATCTCTTTAAACTTCGCTCTTCGGCTTACAATACATTGGGAATAGTCTATGAAGCGAAACTTGCACATGAACAGGCCATAAAATTTTATAAACTTTCGTTGGCAGATAAGCATTTGGTGAACGACCAGCGAGGCATGGCTACTGTGCTCAACAATATGGGTATTGTGTTTAAAAATGCAGGTGCGTTAGATTCAGCGCTTGCCTATTACCAGGCATCTCTCCAACTTCATACCCGCAACAGCAACCAAAGAGGCAAGGCCGAGGTGCTCAACAACTTGGGTGTTTTTTATCGCAACAAAGGCGAATTCAAACGCTCCAATACGTTTTTTACGCTATCGCTTGCCATCAGCCAGCAATTGGGCGATAAGGCCGGAGTGGCTACCAAGTGGAACAACATGGCCAGTAATTTTGCCGATCGAAACGAATATGATTCAGCTGTCAGGTACTTTTTCCTGTCAGCAGAAGTATTCGAAGAACTGGATGAAAAACTTACTTTGATGAGCCTCTATGCCAACATTGGCATCATGAACCAAAATCTTAAAAACACCGAACGGGCTAAAACCTACCTGCTTAAAGCCATTAAAATTGGACAAAATCTGAAAGCGAACGACGCATTGCTTACGCCATTGAATGCCTTGGCGGGCTTGTTTTTTGCCGAAAAGGAATACCAAAAATCTCTGCGCTTATACCAGCAGGCTTTGGCCATTCCTGGGGCATCGACGGGCAGCTATTATGCGCCAGACCTCCATCTTGGCTTAGGCATCAATCTTTTGGCAATTGGCCAACTTGCCCAAGCTGAGGAAAGTATATTGAAAGCCGTTTCATTATCCAGAGCTCGGAAACAACAGAAATCACTTGCCAATGCGCTGCAGCAGTTGGGAAATTTGTATTTAAAAACATCTAGAATTCCTCTTTCCAAGGCAAAATTTGATGAGGCAAACTTGTTAGCCAAAAAATTTCACTACAAAGATATTGAGGAGCGTTGCTTTGCTTCAATGGCTCAATATCACTGGCAAATGAACCAATTGGATTCTATGCAAGTTTATCTGGATCAATCTCTGCAAGTACGTGACACCTTGTTTTCTACTAAATTGGCCAAGCAGTTTTCCGAAACTCAGGTGCAATTCGAATCGGCCAATAAGGCTGAAATGAAGGGATTGAAAAACTCAGAAGTGATAGCCAAACAAACGATTATCAATAAAGACATTTCGCTCCGAAACAGAACATACGGGCTACTCACATCTCTGGCCATGCTCACCTTGGTGGTTTTTGCAGGTTTTTTCTACCTCAAAAGCAGGAATCTGAAAAACGACTTAGAGAAAGTTACGCTGGTGAAAAAAACGGAGGAGGAAGAGCGGAACAGAATTTCGAAAGACATCCACGATGAGCTGGGATCTGGCCTTTCCAGAATTGTGTTTCTGACCGAGCTTTTGAATGCGAAGTCAAAAAATGACCCTGCGGCATCCCAGTCGATTCAAGCCATATCTAAAACTGCCCATCTTTTGGTTGACAATATGCGAGACCTCATCTGGGCCATGAATCCTGATAACACTTCGCTTGAAAACCTGATAGCCAGAATCAGGGAGTATAGCAGCGACTATCTGGACGAATTTCCAATCGAACTTGTTGCTGATTTTGAGGAAGATATACCTGATATGAGATTGAAAAACGAAGCATGCCGCAATATTATCATGATGGTAAAAGAGGCACTTCAAAATACCATAAAACATGCAAATGCTACCATGCTCACCATTCATTTAAACGTGAATACCGAATTGGAAATTTGCCTGACAGATAATGGAAAAGGATTTAACTTAAATGATTCGCCAAAAGGAAACGGGTTGAAAAATCTTGAAACCAGAATTAAGGATATCGGTGGAAAAATGATGCTCACCAGCTCGCCCGGCGAAGGCACCAAAGTCAATTTTAATGCTCCCCTTTCTGTATTGCAAAAAATCTAATTACTACTTTAGTAGTAGCTGCAACAGTGCCCAAATAAACTAGGTTTACATCATGAATATCAAGGTAGCGATTATTGAAGATGAAATTGAAATCAGGCAAAGTCTGTCTTTGATCATCGATGGAAGCGAAGGCTTCACGTGCAAGCATAGTTTTTCGAATGGAGAAGATGCGATAGAAACCATTCCGAAAACAGAAATTGATGTTGTGCTCACCGATATCAACCTGCCTGGCATGTCTGGCATCGATTGCATTCATCAACTAAAACCGCTAAACCCAAAAGTCAATTATCTCATTTGCACTTCATTCGAAGACACTGAAACTGTATTTAAAGCGCTCAAGGCTGGTGCTACAGGCTATCTGACCAAAACCACGCAGCCTTCAAAGTTGCTCGATGCCATAGTGGAAGTTCACAATGGAGGCTCGCCCATGAGCAGCCACATAGCCAGAAAAGTGGTGGGTTCGTTCAACGAAACACAAGCCATAGAGAGCCTTGAAAAACTTTCGGCCAGGGAAAAGGAATTGGTCTATTTGCTAACAAGGGGATACCGATATAAGGAAATAGCCAACAAATTATTCTTAAGTACAGAGACCGTGCGAACCCACATTCGCAACATTTATGAAAAGCTCCAGGTAAACTCCAGAACAGATGCTTTGAACAAAATTTTTAAAAACTAATAAATCTGTTTTACTACTAAAGTACGATTTTTTGATACAAGGTATACTCTGACCTTTGTCAAAACAGATTTTTATCATGACGAAATCAATCGTATTTAGGTTATTGGCTTTAGGCATTCTGGCAATGCAACCAATAACAGAGGGCAAAGCACAACCCACGTTTCCAGTGCTTTTCAAAGGGGAATTTCCGATGAAAGCCACCTACAAAAAATTGAGTGAAGACCGCTCTAAAATTTTGGTAGGTGATTTTAAAGAAATCGGAATGGTGGACAGCAAAAACGGCAAATTGATCTGGAAGCTGGTTTTCAAAGATAAATTTGACAAAAGAAAATGCACCAGGTGGGATTGGATACAAGAAGATCAGGTGGTTGAACTCACCTTTAAAGGTGAGGATAAGGGTGAGGAAAAGGTCATTTTAATTAATGAAGCAAACGGAGATATTGTAGAGCAGGGCGTTAAAAAAGTGGTGAAATACACCCGGGATAGAAAAGCGAAAAGCTTGAAAAACATTGTTTACGTGCCTGAAAAGAACCTGACAGTTAGACTTTCATACAAGCAAAAAAGGTTTGTATCTGCAAAAAACGGTGCATCCACAGAGATAGAGGTGAGTTGCGTTGGCGACAAAAACTGGTCAAAAGAAATCAAGGGAAATGTGGTAAGAAGCTTGTGCGCAACAATGGACTTTGCTGGCTTTGGTGGCGACTTGCTGGAACTACAAGTAGTTGGCAATAAAGTGTTCGTAATTTATGATGGCATATCGGTTTTAGATCTCAACACGGGTGCTTTGCTCTGGACTGTGAGTTATGACAACTCCGACTACGATGGTGGACTTTTCAAACAAAGGCAAACCCTTGGTCGTGCTGCTTTGCCCTATTTTGACGGACAGGCAGTTTACATTGTCGATCTGTCGAAAAACAACCATGACATCAAAAAATACGATGTTGAAAATGGCAATGTCCTTTGGAAAAGTCCAAAGTTTAATGGCAATGCCGTGGTGCCTGAATTGGCAATAGAAGGCAAGGTACTGCTGGCTCGTTTTGGAGGAATAGTAGAACTCCAGACCCTCAGCGGCGGCGGCGATGGTCCGGTAAAATGCAAGTCTGAGCCAAAGCAAGTTGGCGAATTTGGACTGAAAGCCTACAACACAGAAACTGGCCAAATCGTATGGGAAACCTCCACTTTAAAATCCGTTTTAAAAGATAAGTTCAGCTCATCCATTTCTAATCTCCTTGTTCAGAATAAACTAGCATGGGTGGCCAGCGACAAGTTCATCTATGGGTTTGAACCTGAGACCGGAAAAGCAAAATTCCAAATTGCTACAGACAAAATGAAAGTGGGAGAAGTTCAAGAATTGTTTGCCTACCATGGTAACATTCATTTTGAAGGAAACAAAGGTGTGGGCAGCTTAAAAGAAGACAATGCGGAGATAAACTTTGCGGTGAACACAGGAAAGTGCCTCGGAACCATGCTAATAGGCGAAACCTACTATGTGTGGGTAGGAAAAAACCTGGCAGAAAGAAGCAAGTTTGTGCGGGTTGATCTCGGCAATGGCAAACTGATTGGAAAAATAGACGACACGTTTAACCCCTATTTTACAGAGGATGGCGCTGAGTTTACCAAGTTCATCGGGCAGAAATTGTGGAGATACAAAACCCAGGCTAATTAAAATGATGTGGCGAAAAGCACTCATCCGCCTGGTGGTTTGCCTTGGCTTTCTTTGTATACATCAGTTGGCTTTTGGCCAATACAAAATTTACATGTCGGAAGAAGGCATCAGAAGGTTTTTCAGGGTTTCTGCAGGCTATTCCCAATGGAGCCTGCGGGTTTCTGACACTGTAAAGGTAAAAGCACAAGGCCTGCATTTGAGGAGTGAAGCCAAGTTCATCTCTCCGTTTTTGCCAGATGATGTGGCGTTTGCCCTGTACGATGCATTTTATCTGGAAATGAACATCGGGGCACTAAGTACAAAGCGAAGGGAAAAAGCCAATAAAAAAGAATCGGCACTAAGTTTTGATGTCAATTTTGGTGTTCTGCTTATGCCCGGTTACCGAACCACAAAATTTAGTGTTTACGGGGGAATAGACTTTAAGTATGCCAGCACATTCATTGGGGGCTATTCCACGCCTACCAGCTCATTGTTTTATGCACCTGCCCCATTTGTGGTACGTGGAGAGTATAGGTTGGCAAAAGGATTTAATGCCTTCCCCAGAATAGCGCTCATGGTGTGGCAAGGAAGAAATCTCCGGGATTCAGACCGGTACCAAAGCATTCGGGCAGATTTTGCCTTTACCGAAAAAGGGAATTGGTGGTTTTTTGGACAACTCACAAGCTACGGCGTCACGAGCGACGACAATTTCTATTTTCTACCAACATCTCATGGCCGATTTCAACAATTCATACTCGGCTTCAGAGTGGGCATGGTGCCATAAGGATCGAAATTGCTAAAGTCAGGAATGCCAATCATTAGTCTCTGCCCAGTTCGAATGCAAACAGGGTAGAGACTTTTTTTAAGGGAGGGTCTACTGTCATAACAAGCTTAACCTATTTTAACCTGCTTCGAGATCTGTCTCATCCTAAAAAAGAGTAAGCTTCCCAAACATATCCACAATTTGGGTTTTTCTTTGGGATGGTATTAGTCAAGCAACTTGATTTAAATTTGAGTCTACAATCGCCAATCAACCACCTTTTACCATGTCAAAATTTTTCCTCGTTGTGGGTTTTTTTATAAGCTTTGGAGCAAAAGTTAATGCACAACCTTGGGTAAATAGCCCCAACCCCATGGCCCAATATTATCAGGAAAAGGGCTGGCCAGCCTGGAGCGACGGCATACAATGGACCAACCGAGTCAACATGGCGCAATACAGCAATGGGGCCAACGATTTTCAGAAATTCGAAAACGCCAGAGACGAACTTGCTACCCAGGGAGGCGGTGTTTTGTATTATCCCTCTGGTGTTTACAATTTTGCCAACCACCCCACCGGCCCCAATGCAGGCAGGGGACTGATGCTGAAAAGGGGTGTTGTTATACTCGGAGATGTGCCAAGCACCGACGAGAAGGCAGTAAAAGATTCGGTTACCCCCGGCCTTTCTACGCTTGGCACCAAATTTTTATTTCCTTTCCTTGAAAAACCAACTGCCGGTGGTGTCATTGGTCTGGTGCCCGACCCTTGGAATATGATTGGGTTATATGCAGGCAATGGTGAAGCCATTACGGACCAAAGCAATGTGGGCATTGCATGGGTCAACCTCGTGGGTGCATATATTTACTTTGGTCCAGAATTGTCCTGGAGTAGTTCCTACAGGGAGATCAGCAGCCTGACCAATCCAAATGGTGCCTATCGAAAAGCCAGAAACAGCCTATTTCCCGGTGAAACTGAGGCATGGAACGACCGCATTCCCAACGGCACCTTTCCAGGCGACCCCATGTTTGGAGCCATTAAAAACGGAAATTATCAACATACACCAGGCCGCCGGTTTGTATTTGGCTGCCGCTTCGACGATTGTGCAATAACCGACCAGTTTATGGAGCTTTACTCCACTACAGGAAGCGGTTCAAATCTTGCTAAAACGGATTCTGTAAATCTGGATGCGTACCATACCTTTCGCTTTGGGTCAAGGTTAAATATAGATGGTGGCGATGTGTTTGTGGCCAACAACGCCATTACCAAATCAACTAAAAACTTTTACTACAACCAGAAAATTCGCCGACATACACAAGTAGTGCCTGGTAGTCCCTGGCAAACCAAAACCATCCTTTTCGACTATGGCAAACAGGCCGGAATTGATGTGAACAAATCTTTGCTCACCCGGGCTGGAAACTTATGCAACTACCTTACGGGGCCCTATTCAGCAGAAAATGTGGTAGTGAGAGACAACTATGTCTTCAACCACGGCCACAAAGGATTTGAAATGGGCGGGAAATGGATGATTGTAAAAGAAAATTACAACGACCGGATTTTTCTGGCCGAGGGCGACAATATCTATGGTTTACCTCCTTCAGGGCAAAGCCCGGTATATGAGTTGGTTCTGGACGGATACAGTGAGGCAGGGGTCAACTCCGACAATATGTCCCGTGCCTTCGATATGGCAGGGTGGTGTGCGTGGATAGATGGAAACTGGTACCAGGGCACTGGTTCTAATCCTGGAAATGACGGTGAAGGCATTTTATACCAGCCCCAGGGAGCAGTTTCATTTTCTAGTGTAGCTGAAACTTTCAACCGGCAAGGGCCAACGGGAATGAACGGATATATCGGCACCTGGGATGTGCCAGTTTATGGCATGTTTCAAGGATGGAACCGACAACGGGGCAATGTTGGGATTTTGTATGCCGGTGGAAACCGGGTTGAAGATGCTGTGGCCGTTCAAAATTTTCATCCATTTACTGGCTCGCCAAACACAGCCTCCGGCTCTATTGGTGGCAACATCATAGATTTGTCTTTTACCTGTCCTGCTTCAAATCCGGCAGCGCCAGATAGCGTGGTGCTTACCCCAGACTTTGAAAAGGATTGCATCAAAATAAAGTGGAAGGATATGGCCAACAATGAAGTTGCTTTTCGGATAGATCGAAGGGTGGCAGGCGGTTCAGAATGGGTCACCATTGTATACAGACCAGCCAATGTAAGCGGTTCGGTGGTCACCAATTGGTCTATTGACGGATGTGTACACCCAGGCCAGATTGACCTAAACCCTCAAGAATGGTATGACTATTTGGCCGTGCCCGGAGAGTTTTATGAATATAGGGTTGTGTCTATAGATTGCAACAATGACCTGTCGGGAGCTTCTATAGTTACACCCACCATTCAATTTCCTACTTCAGTTTCTTCGCTTCAAAAGGAAGCCCAATTTGCTGTTTACCCAAATCCGGCTTCGGATTTCTTGTTTGTAAACCTCTTTGAAAAAACCCAAATCGAAGAATTGCAGATTATGGACTTAAACGGTAGAAAATTGTCTGCACATAAAATAGCAGGAAATAAAGCGCAACTGAACATAAGCCAACTGAAGTCAGGCATGTATGTAGTTGTTATACAAACCAAAGGGCAGAAGAATTACATGCGGTTTGTAAAACGTTAGCATGTTTATTCTTTTCAAATACCGTTTAATTGGGTTTCAACAACAGGCACCGTTCATTGAACACTCTCCCGGCATTGCCAATTTCCGCTTTTGCCGGCAAGGCAAACTTCAACCCGAAAACCTGTTTAAGGGCAATTAAAATGTATAAATTTGTATCAGGATTAAAACAGAAATTGGTAAGCCTTTTATTGTGCGAGTCATTTGTTTTGTCTGGTCTTCAGCATTGAAATATTAATGTTTTTTGCATTCAAATCCCTCCTGCATTTGTACCCTGGACGAACGGCAACGAGCTATTTTTGGAGTTGCTTAGTGTGTTTAATTTTGCTCAAGTCAGCAGTTCTGGAGGCACAGCCAAAGAAAATCTACATAGCGCCAGACGACCACACTGATTATATGTGGACGGCAAATGAAGCAAATTACAACAAGGCTTTTGTTGAAACCCTCGACTATTATCTAAAGCAAATTGATTCCACGGCTCATGAACCCTACCGCTTCCAAAGCAAATGGAACTGCGATGGCTCCTACTGGATATATCAGTATAGGAAAAACAAAGACAAAGCTTCTTTTAAGCGGCTGATAGACAAGGTAAAAAAAGGAAATATTACAGTACCGCTAAATACATTGGTCTGCCTGTATGGTGTGGCCCCAACAGAAGCTGTTGTCAGGAGCATGTATTATGCAGGCGCTTTGGAACGGGAATTCGGCCTCGATCTCAATCTTGCTTTCACGATGGAAGACCAGGTTTTGCCCCTTGGCTTGTCTTCTATATTTGCAGGATGTGGTGCAAAATACAGTTGGCGTGGCGTTTGCAACTGTGCCACCAAAGTAACCTCCCTGAACAATCGCCCACACCAGATGTACTGGTACAAGGGCTTGGACGAACAGAAAGTGCTGATGAAATGGTATTCTTTCCGACTTCCAAATAAGCTTTTAGGCGGATATTCAGAGGCATATCACATTGGTAAAGCCATTGATGAATGCAAAGCCCTGATGGACAACAATCCAAAATATCCTTACAGCATGGCAGCGGCTTTTGGCAAGGGCGGAGATGATTTTATGAGCCTTACCAATCGCTTTATTGCTGAGGCTAAGCAGAAATCAGATTCTTCCTATCAGGTGATTGTTTCGAACGAAACCGATTTTCTTGCGGATTTTGAAAAGGAGTATGGAAAAGATCTTCCCTCAGAAACAGTCTCTTATGGCACAGAATGGGGAAATAGCGTGGCTTCTCTGGCGGAGGTTTCAGCTTCTGTGAAGCGTTCCGTCGAAAAGCTAAGAACAGCGGAGGCGCTGTTTTCTTATGTGGCTTTGAAAGATTCAATTTTCGGCAATCAACTTAAAGAAAAAAAGGAGCAGGCGTGGCTGGCCTGTGGCCTTTATTTTGAGCATGACTGGACTGCAGATGGCAAAACCATTTCCAGGAAAGAACGGGCTGATTGGCAGCGGAAAATAGCCCGGCAAATCTCCTCGTATGTCGACACTTTGTATGACCTTTCTTTGAAGCAATTGGGAAAATGCATCGTAAGGCCCAAAACGAAAAACCCGGTATTTTACGTTTTCAATTCTCTGGGCTGGAAAAGAACTGAAGCCGCTGCACTTTTTTGTGAAAAAAAAGATCCGATTTGCGTTGTTGATAAGTCAACCGGCATGGAGATACCCTACCAATGGATGTGGAAAAATGGCAGGGAAGTTTTGCAGATCATGGCCAGCGATGTTCCTGCCTTTGGATATAAAATATATGAAATCATACCTAAAAACATTGACACGAAATGCCTACGTGAGAGGGTTTTTTCTGTAGAAGGAAATGTGGTTGAAAATGCGTTTTACAGGATTACGGTTTCCAGGAAAGGAAGCATTACGAGCTGGATTGATAAGAAAAGCGAAAGAGAATTGGTGAAGCCGGTTGCCAACCTATATGTCAATGATTTAGGAGGCGAAAATTCTACTTCAGATACACTGATTGTTGAGAATTCAGGTGAAATTTCGCTTACCCTGAAAGCCAGCAGCCTGCAGCCACTCAGGCATTCCACCCGCCTTACTTTTTACCGCAACAACGGCAGGATTGATATAGACAATAAAATTGAACAAAATTTCAGCAGGATGACAGCGTATGCTTTTTCATTCAACTTGAAAAAGCCCAATATATGGCACGAAGAAACTGGTGCAGTGCTTCATGCAAAACCCGTGTCTCAGGGCGGCCATTATGCAGATAGCCTAAGCCGCCTCGATTGGCTCACACTCAACCATTTTGCTGATATCTCAGATTCTGTAAGTGGAATTACTTTGTCGAACAGAGACGCATATTTTATGAAAACAGGAAATAGTTCAACACATGCACTCGATTTCAACTCTCCACAGATCAATGTATTAGCGGGTGGACAAGTGGACGCAGATAAAAACCTTGGTATAGAAGCGCAAGGGGGAGATACATTGTTTCAAACATCTTTTGCTCTGAGGAGCCACGCAGGCGGTTTTGATCCGGTCGTGGCCATGAAGTTTTCATTGGAACATCAGAATCCGCTGGTAGCAGAAAGCGTTACAGGCTCTTCAGGATATTCTGCTTCAAGTTATTCTCTGATCACCATTTCCAATCCTAACGTACTGTTATGGTCTGCTAAACCAGCAGAAGAAGGAATTAACAAGGGATTAATTTTGAAATTCTGGAACATGGCCCCATCCGACCTGAAATTTTCTATTCATTCGAACCAAGGCTTCACAAAGGCGGGAACTTGCACCCATATCGAAACTGATATTAAAGAAATTCAAACCCAGGCAAAAAGTATTGATACTGAAATAGGCCACCAGCAGTTGAAGACATACAGGGTGTTTTTGAAATGAAAATTAAGCCTTGGTTCCCCGCCGGGGTTTTTGTAGCTTACGCTCGACAGCTAAAAAAGAGATGAAATGGCTACTTGCGGTTTAGCCATTCAAGTTCGTTTTGGGATACTATATTGTGCCTGGGATAGATTTAGGACATGTTGTTTTCTGTTTCTAACAACAGTTTAGATGAGAGGTTTTTGTGCGCTTAAGGAATATGTATTCCTGGGAACCAGTCGACCAGAACAGGCCAATATACTTACGACTTTGCCAGCCAGCCTTTCAATCTATTCGCTTAAAAATCCTTACAACTGATTGCCGATTCTTTTTATCTGAATTCACAATATAAAGGCGGGAAATTGGGTGTCTGAAACTCTAAAACCAAGTAAGAATCCTTAGAACACCTGGCTAACGCTTAGGAGGACGTGACTCCTGCGTAAAATCGATGCATGCTGAAAACATGTGGAATACTGAGGCAAGATAATAGGATGAAAAACATGCCGACAGCATTGGAGCCAGCAAAAAAGATGAAGTACAAAATAATGAACGTTCCTCCAAGGCTAAATGGCAGCGACTTTAACCAAAGTTTTGAAAAACCTTGATCCAAACCTTTCACAAGGTGGCGCCAACCATGGATGCTGTGCTGACCCACAAAGTAGATTCCGAACGAAACAAGCAAAGGCAACATACTCGAAAGAAGGAGGTAGATTAGGGTAAAGAGTATGTATTTTGATTTATTGTTAGCTGCAATAAACAGACCAAAAACAACTATTGCTATTTGAAACAAGGCCAATTGCGTGTCTGAAATCTCTTTCAAAAGGTTTACCAATTGCAAGTTGGGAATTTGCTGAAGAATCCAGATTAGTTCTTGAAAATGAAAAAAGAGAATGGCCATCAAAACAATAAATCCCCAGGACAATGATTGCCATCCATGTTTAAAGCCCCATTCTTTAAAATCGGCTTGTCCAAAATGCCATGCCGAATAGGCTATAAAAACCAGCAGAGCAACATCTGGAAAGAAGTACCAAACCAAACCTAAGAGGGCGCCTTTCAACAAATAGGCTGACATAAAATAGACGAGTTGCTTGTGGCTGCTAATTTTCTTTTGTGTGAGATGATCGAGCGCACCATGCGAAAGACCAACAGACAAAAATCCTATACCTAAAATGCCCCAGGAAACAGATTCTAATTTGACCAGAGATAGGCCTAGCATCACGATTGTGAGAAAGAAAGGCAATGCCAACACAGGTAAAGTTGCAGCAGGCCGTTGGAGCACATCTTTTATGGCAGCTTGAATAAATACCCTTTTGGGCAACTTTATAAAAATCGATACTTCTTCCGACAGGCTTGTTTTTTCACGTAGAAAACTCAAAACCTTTGGCATGGGCACTTCTTTAAAAAGTCGTTCGAATATGATTTTGCCATACGCAGGCCTGTCGGCTAAGATTTTAAGCAGCAATCGGTCATAAAAAGCAAACCTATGATTTCTCGGTTTCCGTTTCGGCAATTCATTGTTTTTAATGGCTTCCATTTGCACAATCGCATCCTCGGCCATGGCATGGAAAGCATATCCGGTGGTGTTTTTGAGCATGTTGGCTCTTGAGCCCATATTTATCCAATTTGCGCCGAAATCATCTACATTGATGGTAGCAGAAGACATGACAATAACGCCCTGCTCATGATCTTCAATTTCAAAAGAAGCCGCAAGCGCTTTTACATAATCACGAAGAATGGGCTCTGCTTCCTCTTCCATTAACTTTTGATCTCCAAATCGGGTTAGTTCTACCAGCGCAGTATTGTCGGTAAAAGGGAGGACATAAACAAACTGTGTGAAATCGCTTTGAGGGACTTTGAAATCCATCATGACCATTTTTGAAGTATCGAATGCTTTTGTGGCTGTTTTGATTTTCCAACCGTAAAATGACTGAAACAAATGACTTTCAGTTTTTTGGGGTTTCAGATAAGATGGCGGTCGGCTATCAAAAACCCTGGTGGCATGCAGTGTTTCATTTTCCAGTACAATTTCATGGTATGACGGGTTTGATCTGGGACACTCTTTCAGGTACGATTGGTAAAATGTGACCTCATAATCTTGAAGAACACCTTTTGTTTGGTTGTAGAGATCTATTCCTTGGACATGAAAATAGAGAAGTGGATTAATCTGTTGCTTGGTTACACCCCCAATTTCTATGCAATCCCAGCTGTAGCTTACGAGTGATTGAAGATTTAATCCCGAGCATTCATCGTCGGTGGCCCAAAAGCAAAAAGTG
>JBBRCC010000037.1:0-34876 GCA_038205175.1 Cytophagales bacterium
TTCCCAATAAGCCTAGCTCTTCACCTGAAAAGGCTATAAAAACAAAATTCACAGGTTCAACTTCTTTGTTTTTTCCAAGTTGGTATGCCAACTCAATCAAAGCAGCTGTACCCGAGGCATTGTCGTCGGCACCATTGTGAATTTCTCCTCTGGCAGACGTATCTCTCAATCCTTCCTGGTGGCCTTCACCCAAATGGTCGTAGTGCGCACCCAGAAATATGGTTTTCGAAGCCTTATTGTCCAAAAAGCCGATTACATTTTTCCCCTCGGGCTTCGCCTTTTCAGGAAATCCTTTAACAGTGATAGGAAAAGTTTGAAACCAACTATTTTTACCATCAGCACCCAAAGGTTGTAAACCTGCTTTTTTAAATTGACTAACGATGTAATTTGCGGCTTTGTCTTGCCCTTTGGTTCCTGTTCCTCTCCCTTTCAATTTATCGGAGGCCAGGTATTCAATATGTTTTTTCAGTCTGTTTAAGGTGTCGCTGCCAATTTGGGCTTTTGCAAAACCTGCCGATAAACAAAAAACAGCAGTGAAGATAAAAATTAATTGTCGGTTGAACATATCTGATTTGGTCACTTGGTTTGGAATGCGTTTCAAAATAGTTCATTCCACTTCAAAAGAAAAAGAATCAACTTGAAAATACGTTTTACGATGTTCAGAAGCAGCACAGGTTATTAGTGAAAATTCTCCTTTACTTTTACCACCAATAAATCTTCAACAGCGTCTATGCGATACTTTCTTTTATTGCTTTTTGTTTTAGTTTGTGGTTTTTCCCAAGCTCAGTTTTACGACTGTGAAGAGGAATTATTTCCAAAACAAGACAAACAAACACGACTTTGGGGCTACATCAATTTCATTGGCGAATGGCGGGTAGATCCTGTTTTCATCAAGGCTTATGCTTTCGAAGGCAAAAACGCCGTGGTGATGAAAGGAACGAAATTTGGAGTGCTGGACTGCAGCGGTAGGTTGGTAGTGATGCCTGTTTTTGATCAGTTTGCCAGCTTTGCTAACGGAAAAGGCTGGGCAAGATCGGGCAACTTATGGGGTTTGGTTGACAAAAATGGCAAAGTTCTCATTCAACCAATGTATGATGAAGTTCGGGAGGTAAATCCAACTGGGATAGCCAGTTGGGTTCGAAAAGGAGACAAATGGGGCTTGATGACTAAAGAAACCGGAAGGTTTATCATACCACTTGAATATGATAATTTTCAAAACCTGAGCGACAGTGCTGGTATACTTCGAAAAGAAAACAATTGGTTTATAGGCTATTATGGCGACGGCCGTCTCATTTACAGCAATCTAAGTCGAGTGGTAAAACTGAACAACAGGTTGGTTGCTTTTAAAACCAGCGAAAAATTATGGGGGATAGTCGATGTGTTGGCTTACACAGTTGTCCGACCGCAATTCGATAGTCTATACATCAATGGTCCGTTTATAGTGGTTCAGTTAAACAACAAGATTGGCCTGAGAAACCTCAGAGGAAATGAATTGATGCCGCTGGAATTGGAAGCAATAAAAGATTTTACAGATGGAGCTGCACCAATCAAAAAACAGGGAACCTGGGGATTTGTGAATGCAGGCGGCAAAACTGGTAACTGGCCCAGCCTTTCAGAAGCCGGGCTCACTTATCAGCAAGTGAGCGTTGCCAAATTTGAAGGAAAATGGGGACTTTTCAGTTTAAGAAATAGCAAACCTGTGGTTCCATTTCAATTCGAAGAGGGCTTGCAACATGTAGAAGGCCAAGTGTTTGGGTTTAGAGAAAAAGGTATGTTAGGTTGGTTCAACGCTTCAGGAAATGAATTAAGCCTTCCTGCTGCCGACAGCATTTACCTGACTGACCCTGCCAATGGATGCAGAATAAAATCGGCTGATGGCTGGGGCTATTTTGATCTAAATACCAAAATAAAACTGCACGAAGGCTGGTTTGAAAAAGCTTTAGCCTGGGAATCGGGACTTGCTTGCGTACAAACCAATGATGGCTGGGGAATTTTGAACCTACAAGGAAAGTGGGTCGCCGAGCCTCAATTCGACTTAGTGCGCATTCAGGCCTTAAGCAACAAAGTTTTTGTTCACATGAAAACCAAAGATGGTTTTGGCCTCATGGCGCAAACAGGTAAGGTGATTTTAACTCCTTCTTTCGACAATATTTGGTTGGCAAACGACAGGGTAGCTAAAGTAATGAAGAAGAAAAAATGGGGCCTTGTAGACATCACAGGCAAACAAATAGCAGACATTGATTACGATAGTATGAGTTTTGGAGAAGGGCAACCAGAATTTCCTGCCATTGTGCAAAAGTCAGACAAACAAGGTTTACTCTCTGAAAAAGGTACTGAATTAGCCAAACTGGAAAAAGTAGAATGGCAATATGCAGGGGAGGGAAAATACGCCAGAAAAGGCACAAACTGGAAGTTTTTCAATGCAAATGCACAACCTCTCGGGGAGCAGGAATGGAACGAATTCAAGCCTTTTGAAAACAATGCAGCCCCAGTAAAACAAGAATCGGTGTGGGGTTTTGTTGGTGCCAATGGGAAAATACTCATTCAGCCTGCATTTGAAGATGTTTCTGGTTTTGCAGGAAACGCAGCCTACTTCAAACAAAACGGCAAATGGGGCGCCATAAACCGGTCGGGCAAAGTGTTGATTAAGCCTAAATTTTCTGGCTATAGAATCCTTTCAAATGGTAGGAGGGAATTATTTAACTAAGTCATGTAACTCCAAATTTTAGGCTTTCAAAAACCGCCCCACAGAAAAACTCGGAAAAAGATTGTTTTTTTGCAGCACACTGAGCCTTGACAAGCTAACATGAAGGAAACTATACTTAAGCAAGCAACAACTCACCTCATCATTCTGGCATCTTTCTATTTGATTGTTGCCTTATATTTTCAACCCGCAGTTTTTGAGGGTAAAACACTAAAACAAGGCGATGGGGTAACTTGGACAGGAAATGCCAAGGCTATTTTAGATCACAGAGCAGCATATAAAGAAGAGCCATTGTGGACAAATGCCATGTTCTCGGGTATGCCGGCCTACACTATTTCTGTAATTTTCAGTGGAGAGTTGCTTGAACATATAGAGCAAGCAGCTTATTTAGGTCTACCCTACCCCGTTTCTATCATTTTTATATCGCTCATCAGCTTTTACATTCTTATGCTGGCATTTGGTGCCAGGCCATATTTGGCTGCTTTGGGCGCCATTGCTTTCACCTTTTTCAGTTTCACATTTGTTAGTTTAGAAGCCGGGCACAATTCCAAAGTGAGGGCCATGGTATTGGCACCTCTTGTTTTGGCAGGCATGCGCTATGCTTTTAATGGTAAATTTTTGTGGGGATTTGCATTGGCAAGTTTAGGAGCTGCTTTGCAAATCAGAGCCGGTCACTATCAAATTTCGTACTACCTGGGTTTTATTGCTGTAATCTATGGTATAAGCGAATTCATTTTCGCCATCACCAAAGGCAACTTACGAGACTTTGTACTTGGCACCTTTATTTTGATTGTGGCAGGTGGAATTGGGGCTGCTACCAATGCAGGTCGACTTTTCACTTTGCAGGAATACACCCAATACTCCATGCGAGGCAAACCTGAACTCACCTTAGCCGACCCCAACAAACCCAAAGACGGCGGCCTCGACAGAGACTATGTTTTCAGCTGGAGCAATGCAAAACTTGAAACATTCACCTTGCTCATTCCAGGTTTTTATGGCGGTTCGAGTACTGAAACAATTGGCAAAAAATCTGTAATTGCCAATGCGCTGAAAACATATAATGTAGACCTGAACCAATTTCCGCAAGCACCTTTGTATTGGGGAGATCAGCCGTTTACTTCCGGTCCGGTGTACGCAGGTGCAATCATTATTTTCCTCTTCATTTTAGGGTTATTCATTCTCGACAACAGATACAAATATTGGCTGTTGGCTGCCACAATTTTATCGTTTATGATGTCCTGGGGCAGAAATTTCGAGGCTTTTAATTATTTGATGTACGACTATTTTCCGGCATACAACAAATTCAGGTCGGTAACCATGGCCATGTTTATTGCTCAACTAGCCATTCCGATTATGGCCGTTTTGGCGGTAGAGAAGCTTCTTTCAACACCATTTTCTCCCGAGCTCCAAAAGAAATTGTTTCTAGCTACAGGAACCACAGCTGGATTAGCATTCATATTCTTTCTCATCCCAAGTTTGGCCGGTGATTTCACATCGCCCAACGATGCCCAAAGCAAACTACCTGAATGGCTCATGGGTGCCATTTACGAAGAGCGTGAAAATATGCTCAGGATGGATGCCTTGCGCTCCGTTTTCTTTATTTTGACCTCAGCAGGCATTCTTTGGGCTTCTATCACCCAAAAAATAAAAGCCGAACATGCTGCTATTGGACTGGTTTTCTTGACATTAACAGACCTTTGGATGGTGGACAAACGCTACCTGAATAAAGACAACTTTGAAAAACGTTTCATGGAAGCCCAGTTCACTTTAAGCCCGGCCGACGAAGAAATACTAAAAGACAAAAGCTTAAACTACAGGGTTTTAAACCTCAATAATCCGTTCAACGAGTCTAAAACTTCTTACTTTCATCAATCGATTGGAGGTTACAGTCCGGTAAAAATTCGCAGATATCAGGATTTAATAGAAAACGACCTTTCAGTCGAAATCAGAAGCTTAATTGAAGGTTTAAACAGCGGTAAATTCACCAACGAAAATCTGGAAGAATTCCGTGTTTTAAACATGCTCAACACCAAATATTTTAAAGCCGGGGAAGAAGCAAAAGCGGTAATAGAAAATACCTCAGCACTCGGAAATGCCTGGTTTGTTCCATCAGTAATCGAGGTAAAAAGCCCAGATGAAGACATTGCGCAACTCAACAAATTCAACCCCAAAGCTGATGCTGTAGTCGACATAAATAAATTTAAACTAGCCAAAACCAAGTTCGATACAACTGGAGCTAAGGTTTCATTGGTTGAGGCAAAAGCCAATTACCTAAAGTATGAAACAGAAAATCCCCATTACGGATTCCTCGTTTTCTCTGAAATTTATTATCCCGAGGGCTGGGAAGTATTGGTAGATGGTAAACCAACCAACTTTATTCGTGCAAATTACGTGCTTAGGGGAATGGAGTTGGCAGAAGGAAAACACACAATTGAGTTCAAGTTTAACCCTGGTTCTTTTCGAATAGGAGAAAAAGTTAGCATGTTTTCATCAATCGCTGTGTTGGGCATGTTGTTGGCTGCCATTACCTTAGGTTTCATTAGCTCCACCAGACAACGAAAAGAAGACGAAGTATTTTAAAAAATATTTTGCAAAAATTTATGGGCTCTGTAGTATTGCAACCCGTTTCAAGCGAAAGTAGCTCAGTTGGTAGAGCACGACCTTGCCAAGGTCGGGGTCGCGGGTTCGAATCCCGTCTTTCGCTCAACATATTTAGGCCGACCCTTCGTCGGCTTTTTTATTCAGCTCTATTTAGCATAAAGCTGATTCATTTTTTGCCGGGATGGTGGAACTGGTAGACACGCAGGACTTAAAATCCTGTGGCCGCAAGGCCGTGCGGGTTCGATTCCCGCTCCTGGTACAAAAAGACCCTGAGAAATCAGGGCTTTTTTGATTTTGACCCACGCAAAGTTTGCGATTTCAAGAAACATTGATGAAAAGAACTGAAATCATTCATTCATTATTTGTAGGATATCTTCCTAGGTAATGATTTGATTGGCCTTAATTCTTTAAGGAATTTTTAACTTTTTTAATACTAAATAGGCTTAATTTTATACCTTTGGGGCTCCTAAAGCTATTAAGCTATCCTGTGATCAGGCTCGCCTTTACAAATATCTGAACCGAAAAATCACAGTTGAATTTGTGTGTTTAACGTGATTATTTAACCTTTTCTTTCTGAGTTATGCAAAAATTTTATTCTCGCAACTTGCTGTTTAGCAAGCGGTTTCATTTTGTAGCCGCATTTTTTGTTTTTACAACCAGCCTTTGGGCGCAGCCTCGCTTATTTAATACCCAATTTAGTAACGAATCGGGCTCAGGAGGATCGGCAGATTACTCTTCTGGTTACAATTTTGAGGGTGCTGCTTTTGGCACTCATAGGCTTATCACTGCGGTAAGTGCAAATGGCGATGCTTTTTTTCGATTTCGAAATTCTGCAAATACTCAGGATAGGCGCCCAGGAACTGATGGCGATTTTATTCCGCTGAATGATAACGCTCCATACACCTCAATTTTTGATGGTGCCTTCAATGCCTTCAGATTTACAGCTACAACAGGAAGACGCTATGTTTTTAAAACCGATGCTGCGGTAAATAACGTGGCCATCATGGAAATCCAGGGTACAAATGTTGAAACCATTTCTTTTACAAGCAGAAGCCCGGCCGGAACCGTTTATCCAGGTTTGGATGTTACCATAACCGCCACTGTTTCAGGCACCTTCTCAACAGGTCAGGCAGCCTGGTTGCGATACACCAATGATGGTTTTGCGACATCCACAGTCGTAAAAATGACAGGAGGAACCACTCAAACTGCTGTAATACCTGGCAGTGCAAATACGCCCTCCAGTACAATCGAGTATTATGTTTTCACTTCCGGGGATTTTGCAAGCATTGCACCTGCAAATGCAGATTTGTTAACCATAAATGGAGACAACAATAGTGGTTCAAATTATAACTACGCCACACCTGCCGGTTGGATTGTAGACGTTACAGGATCCTGGGGAACTGGTACTACATGGGTTGGAGGAAATATTCCACCCACCAATGCAAACATGGGTTCTATTACCTATGACGCAACCAACTCCACATTGACTTTAAATCAAGATGCCATTATTTCGAGTATCAATATTGCGACTTCAAAAGTTTTTACTGGTTCCGATGGTTCTCCACGCACGCTTACTTTGACGGGTGGAGGCGCTTTTACCAGAGTTGGTGCATTTACCCCAACAACCAACAATACAACCATTTTTGATGCTGGTGGAACCATTTCAGCTTTAACAACCTGGCAAAATCTTCAGGTTAGTAGTGGAACACTGACGCCTACAGGCGTTCAAACCATAATTGGAACTTTTCAAATTAATACAGGAGGCACTATTTCAATAGGTCCAACCTACGGGGCAGCTTCAGCTTTGATTTACAATACAGGGGGAAGTTATGGAATTAGTAATGAGTGGACTTCTACCGCAACCACAGGAGCCGCAGGCGCAGGCCGACCGAATGATGTTTTTATTCAGGGAGCTGGAACAACGCTCAACATGACTACCACTAATAGAGGACTTGCAAGAGATTTAATCATTGATGCAGGTGCAACTCTTAACCTGAATGGAACCAGTGGCGACTTGTACCTGCAACGCAATTGGAATAACTCAGGCACTTTTAATCCAAATGGCAGGGCTGTGGGATTTACAGGGATCTCACTTAGCTCAACTATAACAAATGCGGCCGGAGAGACTTTTGATTATCTGATTGTTTCTAAAACAACCTCCGGTAATTTGATTTTGAACAACAATGTTACAGTGGCAGCAAATACTGGGGATGTTCTCCAATTTGGTAGTAACTTAACCAATATAGGCTCCATTGATCTTGGAGGAAATACAATTACAATCAACGGAGCAGGAGGTAACATTTTTCTAGGTGCCGGAACTGCCTTGGCAAGAAACATCACCGGAACTGGAAACTTTATCGTTTCTGGCGCAAAAACGGTTACCAGAACAACAACAAATGCGCTAATTTTTGCAGTAGGTGTAACGGTTCAGCTTTCTACTTCTCTTACGCTTAGTGCCGCTTCTATTTCAACTATAAATGGAACATTACAGATCAATTCTGGCGGGTCTGTAGTTACCAATCCTCCTGTTTATGGTGCTGCATCTTCATTGGTTTACAATACCGGAGGAGGCTACGGAGTAAGTATTGAGTGGACTTCTACATTAACTGCAGGGCTACCAGGCGCAGGCCGACCGAATGATGTAGTTATTCAGGGAGCTGGAACAACGCTCAACATGACGACCACCAATAGAGGACTTGCCAGAGATTTAACTATTGATGTTGGAGCAACCCTTAACCTGAATGGAACAAGTGGTGACTTGTACCTCCAACGCAATTGGAGCAACGCAGGCACTTTTAATCCAAATGGCAGGGCTGTGGGATTTACAGGGATCTCACTTAGCTCAACAATAACAAATGCGGCCGGAGAGACTTTTGATTATCTGATTGTTTCTAAAACAACCTCCGGTAATTTGATTCTAAATAACGATGTAACTGTTGCCGCTAATGCCGGAAATGTTCTTCAATTTGGTAGTAACTTAACCAATATAGGCTCCATTGATCTTGGAGGAAATACACTTACAATCAACGGAGCAGGAGGTAACATTTTTCTAGGTGTCGGAACTGCCTTGGCAAGAAATATCATCGGCACAGGAAACTTTATCGTTTCTGGCGCAAAAACGGTTACCAGAACAACAACAAATACGCTAATTTTTGCAGTAGGTGTAACGGTTCAGCTTTCTACTTCTCTTACGCTTAGTGCCGCTTCTATTTCAACTATAAATGGAACATTACAGATCAATTCTGGCGGGTCTGTAGTTACCAATCCTCCTGTTTATGGTGCTTCTTCCATGTTGATTTACAATCAAGGTGGAAGCCTTAATACCGGCGTAGAATGGACAATTACAACTGGAGGCGCAGCCGCATTAGGCAGACCGGCGGACGTTACCCTTGACAACAGCACAACACTAGAACTCACAGCCGCCAGAGGTATGGCAAGGGATTTGGTTGTAAAAACGGGCTCAGTTCTCATATTAAATGCAACAACAGGTTCAATAACCGTAGGGCGAAGCTGGACAAGAGAAACCGGCTCAACTTTTACGCACAACGGCAGGTTAACCACGTTAGGATTAGTGACATCTTCAGGAGTGATTGATGTTGTTGGAGGAGAAGATTTTGGTCCCCTTACCATATCCAAAGGGGCCGCAACTTCTTACATTACAATGAACAATGATGTTGTTGTGAATGGAACCTTTACCATGGTTGCCAATGGCGGACGGTTTTTGATTGGCTCAAATACATTAACGCTCAACGGAAATGCGTTAACAACTGTCAATACAGGAACCATTTCAGGAACTTCAAATTCCAATCTGATTGTAAATGGTAGCGCCGCCTCATGTACACTGGCTTTTACAATTGCTGTTGCCGAAAACCAGTTGGGATCACTCACAATCAACAGGACTGGTCCCGGAACTGTAAATCTGGCTTCTAATTTGTTAATTGACAATAACTCAGGCCTCAACAATTCTGTACTTACCTTAACAACGGGCTGGCTTCAGGTAAATGTTGGTTTCACTTTAACTGTAGCAAACACAACTTCCTCAGGATCAGCAAATAGTTTTGTATTTACACAAACCACAGGTCGAATGGCTTATTCCGTCACTGGTGCCGGGAGTAATAATCTTTCATATCCAATTGGCAGTGCTGCAAATGTCAATTCTTACCGGCCATTGCTCCTTAACAATTTGCTTCAATCGGGAGACAATACGTATGCGGTTGCTGCCACAATCGGAGCAGCTTCCATTTTGGGAACCACTTACAACAGTCCGATATTGGCTATGTCAACGGTCAGGTATTATCCATTTGCGGTTGGAAATGGAGCCAATCTAACTTCTATTGCTTCAGTCTCCCTTACCTCAGGAGCCGACGACAATCCATCTGGTGTAGACAATCAAACCATTGGTGAGTTCAATGGGGGAAGTTGGGATGATATTGGTGCAACAGGTGGCTCGTTGAAAACCAGTTCCTCTGCCTCAACCACTTCAACAGGCTTTGCTTTTGGTTTTACAACGCTTACATTAATTTATGTAAACCAGGCAATTGGAAATGACCTTAATTCAGGGCAAAATGCTGCCAATTCTCCTGTTGGAAGTGGCCCAAAGCAAACATTTAATGCAGCAATGACATCAGTAACCAATGGTGGCACAGTAAGTTATACAGGAGGCAGTACCATTTTTGCTGCGCAAACATGGGATATTGATAAAAATATAAATCTGACACAAACGGGGTTAGTTGCTGCAACCAATCTAGCAAATGTAACCATCAATGTCCTCAACAAGGCCGTCATGCCTTTTACGGCTTCCGAAGTTAATTCTGGCACTGATCGAATCACCATCACCGCCCATCAACTGGTAACAGGCATGGCCATCCAATACAACAACTATGGACAAGCCTTTGGATTTATGCCATCTGGTATCAATGTGGGTACAGATGTGCTTACAGTTGGCGGAAATATTGCAACTGGCCAACAGGTCATTTACCAGGCCTATCCTTCTTCAGGCGAGGCGGGCGGGTTAACGCATGGAACTACTTATTATGCGATCAATGTTTCTGGCACAACCATCAGCTTAGCGGCCTCTTATGCAAATGCCTTAAGCAATACTTTAATTGATATCACTTCTGCAGGAACAGCTGAATCGCATGGAGTGATAGCGAGTGTACCCGAAGGCTTGACTGGTGGAACTACCTATTTTGCTATTGTAACAGATGCCAATACCATTCAACTTGCGACAACCAACCCTGATGCTCTCGATGGAAATGCTATTGATTTGATAACGGCTGGAAGAGGAAATCATGTTTTGGTTTTCACTCCTGTTTTAGCTGGGATTCTTTCGTTTAAAAATCCCATCAACATTACTGGCGTTCAGGCATTGATAGATCCATTCACATTACTTGTAACTGCCGCAGGAACAATCAACATCGGGCCAGGAACTTATAACATGCAACCAACCATTCAAATCTCTAAACTACTAAACCTGGTCGGAGATGGAATTGGAAGTACAATTTTAAGTGGAGGCGGCAAAATTAGCTCGGCAAACTCCTACTTTGGTATAACCTACCCAACGATTGCCTTGGCAGCGTGTACTTTAATGAATTTTTCAGTGACGGGTTACTATAACGGAATCAACCGAAACAGTGCTTTAGCCAACACAGGTAACGTGATTGAGGCGGTAGAAAGCTCCGACAATTTCAATCGGGGATTAAACTGGGAAGGTTCGGGTGCAATTACAACCGCATTAACCATAAGAAATTCTGTTTTCAGCAACAACAATGGGGTTGGAGTAAATTCTACAGGAATCTACATCAATGGAATGACCAAAGTCGGTTTGAATATTCGAAACAATACCTGCATCGGCAACAGAAACTCAGGTATTGAAATCGGACCAACAGGATTGGCAACTAACTTTTTCATTAAAGGCAACACAGTTACCGGCGTTAACGCTATTAGTCCCCTGCAAAACAGCATCACTGAATTTGGAATAATAGTAGCTAATGCATCCCCAACTGGAGCAAACTCTCACATTGCTGACAATGCGATTAGTATTTACGGCAGAGCAGGAATTGAATGTAGAGGATGTGTCGGAAACACCAATACCTCCGGAAATGGAAGTTTTAGAATTGCTGGAAATTACATCAACCAGCTGGGTGGACCATTCAGAGTAGAACCAAATACTGCCCTGCAGAACGATATCAGGGATATAGCAGGAATTGCAGTTGGTAGTATGGAAGGCAGTGCCCTTTCATCTGGTATAGCCATTGACACCAATCAGATTGAAAGTTTACAACAACCTTTTTCTGCAACTACAGCCTACACGGCCTTTGGCATTGTTTCGGCAGGAACAAACATCGTTCATCGGCGCAATATTGTAACTGGTTGTGAAATAGGCATTCAACCACAAGAAGGTGCCTCTGGAAATGAAAACAATACACCTGACGACTTTTACGGTCGGGACAATACCGCCACAACTACTGGTTTTCTGGCTAATAGAAATAGCATTACAGGGAACACTGATTTTAGTGCCCGAAACCAAATCGCTGGTACGGCCAACTTTATGGGCAACTGGTGGGGGCATGAAAATGGACCTACACATGCCAGCAATACCAATTCTGGACTTCCCGGTTTTGGAGCAGGTGCAGGAGAGATTCTTCCCACAGGAACTACAATTGCTTACAACGGCCACATGAGCGAAAACCCGGATGATGTTGCAGGAACAGCCAGCGGTGAACGTGGAATTCAATCTTTAACCGGCAAAAGGTTTCGACTCAAGCCAACCGCCAATTCAGTTCAGCTTTCTGGAGCAGGCACCAATTATATAATCAATCAAGGACTAGTTTTAGGACAGAGTTCAGGCCCGACTGTAACCGCAACCGACAATATAACTGACACATTGGACATTGCACCAATTACCTGGACTTTGCCTTCAGAAAGCATTAAAATCAGAAAGAGAATGTACCTGAGAGGTAATTTTGGAACTGGCACATTGCCGATTATAGCAGGTACTGGATCAAGCGTTCACAACGTTGAGCAATCTGGCAATGCACGAATGATGATCAATGTGGCATCACAAAATTCCGGTATTGAATATCTTGAAGTCCGGGTTAATGTTCCCTTTTTAGTTTTTGGAGTGAGCAATCTGATTGGTATAGGAGACACGGTTAGCACAGCTGCCAGTGTTTTGAATAATTACACCATTAAAAATAACAACATTCGAAATATAGGCTCCTACAACTTTTTTAGTTTTGGATTATATGTAAAAAGTTTGAATTTTTCAAACGACCCGTCTATTGTAACCATCACAGGAAATGAAATCGGCAGTCCAGGATCAGACTTTGGAGCGCCGATAAGAATTTGGAGTTGTCGTGGAACTGTAGCGAATAATACACTTACTGGATTTTATTCATTGCGTTGGGGAACGCCGGCAGTAGGTACAGGAACTTCAGAAATTTACGGCAATACCTT
Source organism: Cytophagales bacterium (assembly GCA_038205175.1). Lineage (GTDB taxonomy): Bacteria > Bacteroidota > Bacteroidia > Cytophagales > Flexibacteraceae > JBBRCC01. The sequence goes on from JBBRCC010000037.1 coordinate 12,764, forward strand.
CATAGGTTCGGTGGAGCTCAATTCTCCTCAGGCCAGCAGTGTGTTGAATGTATACAACAATACCTTCAACCGTAATGGTACAAGAGCGCATCCACAAGGAATTGAGATTAGATTGAATCGTATACCCACGGCATTTGTCAATATTTACGATAATACCTTTAATAATATTGGACAAGGTGGATATCCGTATTGGGGAGTTTTATCTCTTCGATGCCAAAATGTCAGCATAACGAATAACATTTTTAATGCACATTCTACTGCAACAGACTTTCAGTTTATTCATGCAAGCACCAGACAGCAGGGAACGCTTGCCAATGCAACAGATAACTTTGACAACTCCATTTCTGTAAAAGGAAACCAGTTTATTGGAAATGCATCAGGCGGGACGAATAAAGTTGGAATCCAATTGGCAAGACATAGAAGCAATCAAACCTTTGGAACTATAGAAATAGGAGGCCCTGGCGCAGATGCAAATACGTTTTCTGGCCTTAGCCGGTATTTCGAACTCGACCCATTTACTGGCAATTTTTCAGCTTTTGTTTTTCCTTCACCATATTCATCTTTGACAGGTACCCCTGATAGCCCAGTAGTTCCAATGGATGTAAATTTCGATGCTTCTGAAAATATTTATGAGGTATCCGGTGGTGACAAACTTCCTGTAAACATGACCAAAGCAGAACTCATTGAATTGGAAGACAAAGTTCAACATGCAGTGGACTATATTGATCTTGGTTTTGTAACCCTTAAACCTCAGCATGTCACTATAACTACCAATAGCTTTTTAAATCCTTACACATTGGTAAAATCATTTGGTAGAGGCATGGCTCAGGTTTCCGACGGTTGGTCCGTGTTATCTCAGGCTGGTATTTTCTCAGAATCAGTTACTGTTGCTAATGACTTAACTTTCCAAAGTACTGGTACTACCACATTACAAAACCTGACCATGAACGGGACAGGTAAAACATTGACTATTGAAGACAATCACAATGTGACCAATGTTGTGACTTTGACAGATGGAATAGTTGAAACTGGGGCAACAAGTGAGTTGTTTGTGGAAAACACTGCTGCTGCTGCTGTAGTTGGAGGCACAAATACTGCTCATATCAATGGCAACTTAAGAAGAGCTATTGCAACCGGTATATTCTACGATTTCCCGGTAGGCAATGGTACAGTTGAAGAATTGATGTCGATGAACTTTACTTCTGTGTCAGGCTTAAACGACGTGAATGTTCGTTTTACCAATACTGCTCCGGGAACAAATTTCGACAACTTCACTGAGTTCAACGGTCAATTTTCTGAAATCCTTCAATCAGGTTATTGGATTGTTGATCCAAATTCCGGTGGTTCTTCCAATAACTATGAGATGCGTTTGAGACCAGTGAATTTCACAGACTTCCCGCTGGGTAAAGCCGCCTACAGTATTGTAAAAAGAGTTGGTGCAGGCAATTGGGCAAAAGACGGTACGATTTCGAACCCTGACTTTTTCAACCAAAACAATGGGGTTTGGCCAGATGGCACGTTGAGAAGAACCGGTATGAATGGTTTTTCAAATTTTGGGGTTGGATCAAGTCCTTTGGTGCCGCTACCGCTATCGCTTGTGGCATTCGATGCGCAGCTGAGATCTGGAAAGGCTGTGGTGACATGGCAAGTGGTTAAAGAAGATGAAAACACAACTTACCTGGTGGAAAAAAGCCTAAATGGAATTGATTTTCAATTGATTGGCACTGTTTTAGGAGAAGCCAAGGCCATAGGGTATTATGAATTTACAGACCCGACCTGGGCTTCTGGCGGAAACCAAAGAGCCTATTACAGACTTCGTATTTTGGAAGAGGGCAAAACCTCTCTATCTCAAATTGAGCAACTTGTCATCAAAAATCAACCTCAACCTCAGGTTTGGCCAAATCCGGCTAAAAATGTTGTGTTTTTGCGCTTAGCTGAGGCTTCAACTGTGCGCATGGTCAATGTGACTGGCAAAGTAGTGATGGATGAACAACTTGGCCGAGGTGTTCAAACCATTCCAGTAAGCCATCTGCCAGCCGGTTTCTACCATGTAGAGGTAAAAAGTGAGCAGGGCATAGATCGCTACAACATCCAAAAAGACTAGTTCATTTAGATTATTTGAAAAGGGAGTCAGAGCATCATCAGTTCCGACTCCCTTTTTTTCTGCCAATTTTTTCTGGGAGAATTTCATGAGCAGCCAGTAGCTTAAAAAGGCAACCCCAAAACCTGTGAACCAGGACAAACTGAACAAAAAGTTTAACGAGGGTATCCAAAAACCGACTAAGGCGGATAAAGACCCCAACAGCAAGGCCCAAACAGCATTGAAGTTGATACCAGACTTTCCGAATGCATACATTCCGCTTGGGTTGTAAAGCTCAGTTACTTCCAAATGTGTTTTTCTCAACACAAAATAATCGCACAACAACACACCCAACACTGGTCCTAGCAAACCCGACACGAAAATGAGTAAGCCCGAAATTTCGTTCATCAACCACCAAGGGCAAATACCAATACCAATAAATCCCGCCAAAAATCCGCCTTCTTTAAAACCCAGTTTCTGAGGCCATAAGTTTGAAAACGCATTGGCAGGCGCTATCACATTGGCGGCAATATTTGTACTGAGAGTTGCTATGAGCATGGCCAATTGAGCCACAACCACTACCACAGGATTTTGAAACCTCGATACCAAAGAAATAGGATCCCAAGGTGCATCTTCTGCAATCAGAATATCATCAAAAGCGATGACTGAAGCAGAGGTAACAAATATGCCCACAAACGAATAGAACAACATGGTACCCGGCAAGCCTAAAAACTGGCCTTTTATCTGATCATGTTGAGACTTTGCAAAGCGGGTAATGTCAGAAATGCTGATGGACATGGTGGCCCAAAAACCCACCATGGCGGTAAACCAAAGTAAATATTGCCAAAATTTGCTTTGTGAAGTTTCAATAGGTTTAAAAAAAACATCCAGCTCAGAAACATGGTTCGTGCCAATACCTGAAAACTGTATTTTCAGTGGTGCCGTTCCCTCAATCAATCCTGCATCTGCAAATGTTGACACCTCAGGAATTGAAATAGAATTGTTGCTATTTAGCCGTTGCCAACCGCCGGGCCGGTATTCGCCTTTGGCAGGAAACAGAAGCTGCACTGAATTTATCCTTGATACACCATCAATACCTACGATTGGATTTAATTGCACATTAAGCACATCATTTGCTGGCTTGTAACTTAAAACAGCCGATGTTTTTCCCAATTGTTTTCCTTTTTCCAACACATTAGAAAACGATCCACCAGCATTATAGCCCCACCAAACCAGTGCCATGCCAATGAGAATAAGAATTGGAGCAGCAAGATTTTCCAACCATTTTATACTTTCGATACCCTTCCAGATGAAAAACATGTTGCAAAGCCAAAAAATTCCGAAAGAAACAAACTCGCCCACACCTAAACCAGGAGCATCTACAGTGCCAGTCAACACATTCCAAATCGAATAAATGGCCAATCCACCAACCCAGGTTTGAACGCCAAACCATCCGCATGCCACAAATGCCCTCACCACCGAAACCAAGTGAACCCCAATTGTACCAAAAGCACTCCGGCCAAAAACAGGAAACGGAATGCCATATTTTACCCCTGCATGGCCATTCAAAACCATGGGAACGGTAATAACAAGGTTTGCCAGACCGATAATGACCAATGCAGCATACCACGACAAGCCAGATCGAATCATGTAAGACGCCAACAAATAAGTAGGAATGCAAACCGCCATGCCCACCCAAAGTGCTGCTAAATGAGAAGCTGACCATGTTCTTTGTGCAACAGGAATGGGTGCGAGGTCTGGGCTGTAGAGTGGTGAAGATTCAATTCTTTCCATAGTTCAATCTGTTCATTGTCTGGTTAGACAAGCAAATCAAAGTATTTTTATGGCAAATTGAAGCAAGGTAAACAGGCAAGTCGCTTAAATTCGAATAACCTTTGCTCCTATTCTCTTTTATTTGCGGCACATGTTTTCATCTCAACTAAGCGGCATCATCCATTTTCCATACTGGGATACAGCAGGAGTATTAGCACTTCAAAATCTGCACGCTCCCCTACCCGACCTACTCATGACTTGGATATCAGGAACCTGGATTTGGGTACCGTTTTATGTTTTTTTGCTTTTTAACTTTTACAAATGGCTGAATTGGAAAGTGCTTTGGCTTTTGGTATTTGTGGCAGCTATGGTAACACTCACCGACCAATTTACCTCTGGTTTTATGAAACCTTATTTTTTAAGACTCCGCCCTTGTCACGAACCCTCCCTCATGGCTCTGCTTCATTTGCCTGATGGTTGTGGTGGCACCTATGGTTTTGCTTCCTCGCATGCTGCCAACACGTTTGGACTGGCTTCCTTTTCTTGGTTTCTTTTTGGTGCAAAACACCGGGTTATTGGCTGGCTCTGGTTTTGGGCTTTTGTTGTTTCACTAAGCCGTGTTTATCTGGGCAAACATTATCCTTTGGATGTAATGGTTGGAGCTGCTGTGGGCATTTTCTTCGGATTCACGCTGCAATGGGCATTTGTTAAAATTGTAAAACCCAGCATTTAATAAGGCATTGACACAACAAAAGACTGTCCTCATTCTGTCATATTACTGGCCACCGAGCTCAGGTTCAGGTGTGCAACGTTGGTTAAAATTTGTAAAATATCTGCCTCAAATGGGCTGGAAGCCTGTTGTCATCACGCCAGAAAATGGCACTGCGCCCTACTACGATTCCAGCCTTCAGCAGGAAGTTCCGGAAGAAGCAGAGGTGATTTTTACTGGTACCTGGGAACCATTTGCGCTGTATAACCTATTGCAAGGCAAAAAGAAAAATGAGACAATTCCTGTCGGTATGATGGGAATCAAAGACAGTAAATCCTGGTTCCAGCGGCTTGCTACCTGGCTCAGAGGTAATGTATTTGTTCCAGATGGTCGCATGGGCTGGTATCCGTTTGCTGCAAAAGCCGCTTTGAATTATTTAAAAAAACACCCCGTTGACTTGATAGTTACAACTGGACCGCCCCATAGTGTTCATTTGGCCGGTTTAACTATTAAAAAAAAGACTGGCATTCCTTGGGTTGCTGATTTTAGAGATCCATGGCACGGAATCTATTACAACGCCAGCCTAAAAAGAACCGCTTGGGCAAACAAAAAAGATCAGCGTCTTGAAAATGAAGTACTGCAAAACGCCGATGTGATCACAGTAGTTTCAGATGGCATGCGGGAAATGTATGCAGGCAAAACAAAACGCATAGAAGTGGTGCTCAATGGTTTTGACACAGACGACATGGCGCCTCCTTATCATGAGGCAACTACTCACTTTAGTTTGGTACATGTTGGCAATTTTTTTCCTTACATGAATGTACCTGATTTATGGGATGCGGTACAAGAGTTGACACAAGAAAATTCTGCATTTAAACATGATTTCAAGCTCCGGTTCACCGGTCTATTGGACGCCAAAGTACTACAACAACTTACTGAAAATCAACTTGATGAGCACCTGGTGCTTACAGGAAGTGTAAAGCACAGTGAAGCAACTGCCATTCAGTCAAAAGCCAATTTGCTCTTATTTGTGATACCAAATACCAAGGACAATAAATTGGTGGTGACAGGCAAAATTTTTGAGTACCTGGCTTCCGGTTCTGAAATAGTATCCATTGGCAATGTAGAGAGCAATGTGGCCAACATACTTTCAAAAGCTGGTCGATCACCAATGTTGACCTATACTAACAAAGCTGCTTTTAAGACACAAATCATGGAAGCTTATGCAGTTTGGAAAGCGAATAAGCAAATTTCTCCGAAACTGGACCCAACTGCAGCCGAACCTTATAGCAGAAAGTCGCTTACCCTTGAAATGAGCCAAGTTTTTGATTCATTACTTTCTAAAAAGTAAAACAAAGGCATTTCAGCTACCTTTGAGCCCATGTTTCAGCTCATCGACACACACGCTCACACCTACAACAAGCAATTTAATAACGACCAGCAGGAAACTCTTGAACGAGCAAAAGCCGCAGGAATAGCGAGAATTCTACTTCCAAACGTAGATCAGGAATCACTTGAACCGCTGCGAGATTTAACTTTTCAGTATCCTGACGTGTTCCAGGCCATGATGGGTTTGCATCCTTGCAGCGTTAAAGAAGATTGGAAGCCGGTTGTCGATTCAATAGAGCTGTTTTTCAAAAAGGAAAGCATACAATCCATTGCCATTGGAGAAATTGGGCTGGACTACTATTGGGATAAAACGCATGTAGCCGAACAAAAGGCCGCCTTAACATATCAATGCGAATGGGCACTTAAACTGAATCTACCTGTGGCACTGCATACCCGTGAATCGATGGACGATGCACTGGAAATCATAGATACATTTGCAAAAAGAGGGCTCAGAGGCGTTTATCACTGCTTTTCGGGGGACAAAACACAAGCAGAGGCTGCCCTTGATATGGGTTTTCACTTGGGAATAGGCGGCACGTTGACCTACAAAAACAATCCCCTTGCTGAAATGCTTGCTGAGCTTGATCGGGAAAGACTGATGAGCCAACTTTTGTTAGAAACTGACAGCCCATATTTGGCGCCGGTTCCGTACAGGGGAAAACGAAATGAGTCTGCCTACATACCACTTGTATTGCACAAACTGGCTGAAGCCTTGCAGTTGCCTGCGGAACAGATTGCAGCCCAAACCACAAAGAATGCCTGCGATTTGTTTACTTTGTCGCTTTAACTCCAAAAAACAGACAAAAACGGTCGCTAAAGCATGAAGAGGCTCCTGTACAAAGATGTACACTACAAAACCATAACCCTCAAAACAAATGCGACCAGTAATCCGCCGCATATTCTCATCATTTATACCGGTGGAACGTTAGGCATGGCTTACGATCCGGTAAGCCGGCATTTGGTTCCTTTTGACTTTGAGCAGATTCTAGACAAAATTCCTGAGCTTGAAGATTTTAAATTGGATCTGACCGTTATTTCTTTCAACAAGCTTATCGACAGTGCCAATGCTACCCCTGCGCATTGGATAGCCCTGGCCAGTCTTATTGAAGAAAACTACCATAAATACAACGGGTTCATCATCATTCATGGCACCGACACCATGGCTTACAGCGCCTCAGGATTAAGTTTTTTGTTGGAAGGCCTTAATAAACCTGTCATCTTTACCGGAGCACAATTGCCCATAGGAAGTGTGCGTACAGATGCAAGAGAAAATTTGATTTCAGCCATTGAAATTGCCTCTGCTCGAATAGATGGCCGACCTGTGGTACCGGAAGTTTCCATATTTTTTAATAACAAATTGTTGAGAGGCAATCGCTCGAAGAAAATAGAAAGTTCCCAATTCAGGGCTTTTGACTCTAAAAACTACCCGGTTTTGGCGCAAACAGGCGTGAGAATAGAATACAACCATAATGTGATCATGCCTTATCAGCCGTTTGATAAATTAACAGTTCACAAAAAACTAGACAACAGGGTCACCATTTTAAAGCTATTTCCCGGCATTGGTCAGGAAGTAGTTGAAACCATTTGTGCCATGCGGCAATTGAAAGGTTTGGTGATTGAAACCTTTGGAAGTGGCAATGCAGAAACCAGTGAGTGGTTTATCAATGCTTTGAAACAAGCCATCGACAATGGCATGCTTATATTTAATGTAAGCCAATGTCCAGGAGGTACAGTGCTGCAAGGACGGTATGAAACCAGCAAACACCTGGCTCAGATTGGGGTACTCAGTGGTGGTGATATTACAACGGAAGCAGCCATCACCAAACTGATGTTTTTACTGGGGCAAAATGAAGACAAAAACGTAATCCGAAAAAAACTCACAACGCCCATCCGTGGAGAAATGAGTGTATAAAGGAGTATAACTTCAATTTATTTTTCGAGGACAATGGTAGCCTGCCTTTTAATTTGAAAGCAAAACAGGCACAATCAAACAACTAATTTTGCTTAAAAAAAAACTGTGCTTTTACATTGTTATCTATCATTGCATTTTCTGCAAAATTTTGTAGAAAGAAAATCTTGCTACGCAAAATAGCATCAAGACCGCCTGAATGACACTTTACATTGAATTTGAAAGTTTTTCAGCATTTGGTTTAACTTGAGTTAAAATATTTTTTCAAATTCTACACCCAAAAAGAAATAAAAACGTAGTCGCTTTTTACAATGAAAACCACATGATGAGTGATAAGCCTAAATAGGACTTTTAAAAATATTATAAATTTGTTTGCATTTATTAAAATTATTTCTGCTATCATTGTACAAATTTAGTTCTCACGTTTTTTTTTGTTTTCATGAACATTTATGTAGGAAACCTTGATTACGCTATCAAGGATGGTCAATTGCAAGAGCTTTTCGAGCAATATGGTGAAGTTGGTACTGCGAAAATTATCAATGATAAGTTTACAGGACGCAGCAAAGGTTTTGGTTTTGTAGAAATGCCAAACGACAGCGAAGCCAGCGAAGCTATCGAATCGCTAAACGGCAAAGAGGTTAAGAACCGTGCAATATCGGTTACTGAAGCCCGACCAAGGGAAGAAAGCTCCAACGGCGGTAACGCTGGTGGTGGTGGATTCCGCAGGAACAACAGGTATTAATTCAAATTAGAATATTCCCGTCATTCCCAAGTCGTCAGTCGTAAGACTGGCGACTTTTTCATTTTATGCCTTATCTATATTTAGTGCCTCAGTGCATAGATTAACTTAAATTTAACTTAACATCTGGTTCGATGAACTACCTTTGCTAAACATTTTAAACTAGTTAGTGAATATTAAGTATTTATCAGGAATGTTTTTCCTGATGCTATTAGCGGCTTGCAGCAACATTGAGCAAGAAACATCAGAACTCAGAAGCTATCCGGCAACACAAGTTGAAATCATAGACACATCCTCTTTTACAGAGTATGTAGCGGAAATTAAAGCGATTCAAAATGTAGAAATCAGAGCCAAGGTTGGTGGCTTCCTCGATAAAATTTTTATTGATGAAGGCAAAATGGTGAGAGTAGGCCAGCTACTTTTTACAATCAATCAATCTGAATACCTGAATGAAGTAGCCAAAGCAAAGGCTTTACACCGAAGCGCTCAGGCTGAAGCAAAATCTGTCGAGCTTGAATTGAAAAATGTTGAAAAACTTTTCTCCAAAAATGTTGTAGCGAAAACTGAACTGGAGATTGCTAAAAATAAATTTGCAACAGCCGATGCAAAAGTTGATGAAACCCAGGCAAACCTGGCTGCTGCAGAAACCAACTTGTCGTACACCCAAGTGAAAGCGCCGTTTGCGGGCATTGTAAACAAAATTCCATTTAAAGTTGGCAGCTTAATAGAACAAGGCTCATTGCTCACCACGCTGTCTGACAACCAGGAAGTTTTTGCTTATTTCGATGTGTCGGAAAAAGAATATCTCACCTATGCCATGAACGCTTTGAACGACTCGGTTGAAACCCGATTTGCCAACCTTATTCTAGCAAATGGACTTGAGCACAACTATCAGGGGAAAATTGAAACCATGGAGGGTGAAATAGAGGAGACTACAGGTAATATTGCATTTAGGGCACGATTTAAAAACCCCGATAGGATATTAAAACATGGGGCGAGTGGCAAAGTGAGACTTAAGAAAAAATATCAAAACGTGATTGCTATTCCTCAAAAGGCCACTTATGAGATTCAGGATAAGATTTTTGTTTATTTAATTGGAAAAGATGGTACTGTAACTTCAAAACAAGTTCAGATCCAAGGAAGAATCTCCCACGTTTTTATTTTAGCAAGTGGACTTTCAGTTGGTGATAGAATTCTTTACGAAGGCTTGCAAGACGTTCGGAATGGAGATAAGATTCAACCGGAAATGAAGCCGTTAAAAACCATCTTCAAAGAACTGTCAAAACAATAGAATATGGTCCGCATGTTTATTCGAAGACCGGTTCTATCACTGGTCATTTCTATATTCTTTTTATTGCTGGGGGTAATATCACTTTATCAACTTCCGGTTACACAATATCCTGACATAGCTCCTCCGGCAGTTACTGTAACTACCAAATATACAGGTGCTAATGCGGAGGTATGTTCCAAAGCGGTAGTCACCCCACTCGAAAGAGCCATAAATGGGGTTCCTGGAATGACCTACATGACATCGGTATCCGGAAATGATGGCTCAAGCATTATTCAAATATATTTTAAAGTTGGAATAGATCCTGACGTGGCAGCTGTAAATGTGCAAAATCGGGTAGCGACTGTGCTCGACGAGTTGCCCGAAGAAGTGATAAAAGCAGGAGTTGTTACTGAAAAGGAAGTTATCAGTATGTTGATGTACATCAACCTGATAAGCAGCGATACTTCTTTGGATGAAAAATTTATTTTCAATTATGCGGACATCAATGTGTTGGCCGAGCTAAAACGAATTGACGGCGTGGGGTTTGCAGACATTCTAGGTTCGAGAGAATATGCCATGCGAGTGTGGCTAAAGCCTAGCCGAATGGATGCTTATGCAATCTCAACGTCGGAAGTAATTCAGGCATTGCGAGAACAAAATATTGAGGCAGCACCCGGAAAAATTGGTGAAAGTTCTGGCAGAAAAGCACAGTCGCTACAGTATGTATTGCGCTATACCGGCAAACTTACTAAAAAAGAGCAGTATGAAAACCTGGTAGTAAAAGTGTCGGAAAGCGGAGAAATGTTGAGGCTTAAAGACATTGCCGATGTGGAATTTGGCTCCTTAGACTATGACGTGCTATCGTCGGAAAATGGCAAGCCCTCTGCTGCTATCATGCTTAAACAAAGACCTGGTTCAAATGCCAATGAGGTGATTGCTCAAGTTAAAAGCAAGCTGGAAGAGCTAAAAGTGAATTCATTTCCACCGGGCATGAACTACACTGTTGCATACGATGTGTCCCGATTTCTTGATGCCTCCATTCACGAGGTGATCAAAACCCTGATTGAGGCATTTATATTGGTTGCATTGGTTGTTTTTCTGTTTTTACAAGACTGGCGATCAACTTTAATTCCTGTTTTGGCTGTACCGGTGGCTTTGATAGGAACTTTCATCTTCATGAATCTATTCGGCTTTTCCATCAACCTGCTTACCCTTTTTGCACTGGTATTGGCCATCGGTATTGTGATTGACAACGCCATTGTTGTAGTAGAAGCAGTGCACGCAAAAATGGAAGAAAAACACTGTGATGCAAAAACGGCTACCTACCTGGCTATGGACGAAATAAGTGGAGCCATCATTTCCATTACCTTGGTCATGTCTGCTGTTTTTATCCCAGTTGCCTTTCTTTCAGGCCCGGTTGGCGTTTTCTATAGGCAGTTTGCTGTTACTATGGCAGTATCCATTGTTATTTCAGGAATTAATGCATTAACGCTTACGCCAGCGTTGTGTGCTTTGTTTCTTAAAAATCATGTGCACAGACAAAAACCTCAGAACTGGTTGGAAGCCTTTTTCTGGAAATTTAACTCTCGCTATGACAAAGTCTCAAACGGTTATGAGAGAATTATCAGATCCATCGTTTCCAGGAGAGTAGTCACCATGGGCTCTCTTGTTATTTTTTCATTTTTCGCCTTTGGATTGAGCCAAATAGTGCCTTCGGGTTTTATTCCTTCTGAAGACCAGGGAACAGTGTATGTTTCCATCACAACGCCCGACGGAGCCACCTTAGAACGGACGGAAAATGTGATGAACCAGATTAACAATGTGGCCAAAGATGTTCCTGAAATTGAATCCATTTCTTCATTGGCGGGCTATAATCTATTGACAGAAGGTTCTGGAGCATCTTATGGCATGTCTACCATTACCTTGAAAAGTTGGAATGAACGTACCAAGTCTGATTTGGAAGTTATTGAACTGCTTGAACAAAAAACCGAATTTATTAAAGATGCTAAAATAGAATACTTTCCACCTCCTGCTGTGCCAGGCTTTGGCAATGCCTCTGGTTTTGAACTAAGGGTTTTAGACAAAACAGGCAGTGGAGATATGCCCAAATTGGATCGAATAACAAAAATGTTCCTCGATTCACTCGAGGCCTCTCCTGCCATTGGTTCTTCATTCAGTAGTTTCAATCCCAATTTTCCACAATACCTGATCTCTGTTGACAAGGACATTGCATCGAAAAAGGGAATAGCGGTAGAGGAGGCACTTGACAACCTGCAAACCTTGATTGGTAGTACCTACACTACTAATTTTATCAGATTTGGCCAAATGTACAAGGTAATGCTTCAGTCTGAACCAAAATCCAGAGCACAGCCGGAAGATATATTGAAACTTCGTATTAAGAATAAAGATGGAGAAATGGTACCCTATTCATTGTTTAGCAGCATAAGCAGGATTTATGGCCCGGAACAGTTGACCCGTTACAACATGTACCTTTCAGCTATGGTAAACGGCGAATCGGCCAAAGGTTATAGCAGCGGAGATGCCATAGAAGCCATTAACGCTGCCGCCAAAGTTGTGTTGCCAAAAGGCTACGATATAGAGTTTTCGGGTATGACCCGGGAAGAAATTCTGGCTGGAAATCAGGTTTTTTACGTTTTCATCCTGGTTTTTGTATTTGTATATTTACTTCTCGCTGCTCAATATGAAAGCTTTCTGCTACCACTCGTGGTTCTGCTTTCTTTGCCGTTTGGCATATTTGGTTCCATGTTGTTGCTTTATTTACTAGGATTGGAAAACAACATTTATGCACAGGTAGCCATGGTTATGCTTGTCGGATTGCTGGGCAAAAATGCCATTCTCGTGGTTGAATTTGCATTACTCAAAGAAAAACAAGGTGCCAACATGGTCGATGCTGCTGTTACAGGAGCTATTTCACGTTTGAGACCGATTCTTATGACATCGTTTGCTTTCATTGCAGGACTAATTCCCTTGGTGCTGGCTTCTGGTGCTGGTGCCATTGGCAACAAAACAATAGGTTCTGCCTCAGCAGGAGGCATGTTTGTTGGCACTTTATTGGGCTTGCTTGTAATTCCCGGCTTGTTCGTGATTTTTACCCAAATGGGAAATGTGTTCAGAAAACCAAAAGCTAAACACCATTAATTATTTGAAAAAGATTGTTTGTTTTTTACTGTTGTTGGGTGCTTTGCAAAGCTGTATACCCGAACTCCGGCATACCTCAACAAAAAAGCTGGAACTACCTGGGGCTTTTAAGTCAGGAGGTGATACTTCTTCAATAAATTTAGTAGACAGAAAGTCGTTTTTTCCAGATAAAAAGCTACTGGCATTGATAGACACAGCCATGGCAAGAAATTTTGACCTTCAAACCGCTACCCAGCAAATTGAAATAATGAGGGGAGGTTTGGTGTTGGCAAAAGGAAATCGACTTCCTGACTTATCGGTAAATACCAGTGCGGGCATAAGACGTTTTGGGTTTTACACCATGGATGGTGTTGGTAATTTCGACACTCGTTTTTCTCCCAACCTAACCAGCAGACAAAATATTCCCGATCCGTATCCAGATTTCGCTCCGATGCTGATGAGCACATGGGAAATTGACATCTGGAACAAACTGAAAGACAGAAAAAAAGCCGCACTGAGTCGAATGCTTGCTTCTGAGGCAGGCAGACAATGGCTGTCAACACAGATAGTGGCCGATGTAGCCTCACTCTACTACGAACTGCTGGAACTGGATGCAGAACTTGGCATCCTGAAAAGAAACATAAGATTACAGCAAGATGCCTTTGATTTTGTGATCATCCAAAAAGAAGTTGGTCTGGTAAATGAGCTTGCAGTAGAAATCATTCATGCCCAGCTGTTGAGTTCGAAAGAAAAGCAGCTTGTGGTGCAACAATTGCAACTGACAAAAGAAACTGTGCTGAATCAATATTTGGGAAGGTTGCCCCAGGCCATAGACAGAGACAGTTCGTTGCTCGAGGCCACTTTGCCTGCTATGTTGAACACAGGAGTGCCCACCGATTTGCTAAACCACCGTATGGATATTATAGAGGCAGAAAATAAATTGCTTGCCACAAAAGCAGATTTGCAGGCTGCAAGAAAGGCTTACTACCCATCTTTCAACATCAATGCATTTTTGGGACTGCAAAGTTTTAATGCAGCACTTTTACTAGAATTACCTGCTTCGTTGGCATACAATGTTGCGGGATCTTTATCGGCGCCTTTGCTCAACCGCAGGCAACTTCACAATCAGCTCATTCATTCAGGTGCTGAGAAACAAACTGCATATTTGAACTACCAAAAAACTTTGGTCAATGCGTTTGCCGAAGTCTATGTCAATCTAAATCTACAAAACAATATAAGTCTACGCTTTGAACAGAAAAATATGGAAGCAACTGTGCTCACCAAATCCATTTCCACTTCAATAGAATTGTTTCGAACAGGGAGAGCAAATTATCTGGAACTTGTAAATGTGCAGCGAAATGCACTACAAGCCCAGCTTGAACTAGTTAAAATTCGGGAACAGCAATTTAGTACTTCTATTCAACTCTATAAAGCTGTTGGAGGTGGTTGGAAGTAAGAATGTCGATGCCTGGCTTAGGTTATTTTGTTTAAATTGGTTTTATCTATTTGCAACAATCAACCTTTCCGAAATAACTTCCCAAAACCAGTCCGGTTAAGCTTCCGGGTTTTCTAATTATTCAATTTCCATACTTTCCTATTGTTTTTGCTGGCTTCGGCTACGTAAAAATCTCTTTTGTCCTGATTATCAAGACGTATGAGTGCACGGTAGTGGATCCAACTGAATTGTGAACTCACTGCGCTCACAATTGGGATAGTGTGAAAAAAACTGGCGAAATAAATTGAGTTGCCTGTAAGAAAAGCCCGTGCCAAATTGTGGCTCCAATGTTTGTGCAAGTGATTTTATGAGAAATTCGCCATAACCTGCCCGCTCATTTCCCTCTTGCTCTTCTTCAAATATAACCCTGCCAATCTCGCATTACATCAATATCTATTCGGAATCTAGCGACAGGATAGACGCTTCTCTGGCGTGAGAAATAATAGCTTAAATTTGAAGAAAAAGGCGTTCTTACAACTCAATAGTTGAGTTTTTGGGATTAATTTATGAAGATAGCTTATTTTCAAACTAACCTCTGTAAAACTATAAGAATCAATTGTTTCGTTGGACACAACACTCACTTTCCGATACAGAACTTGCTAAAAATATTGCCTAAAATATCTTCATTCGTTATTTCACCTGTCACTTCGCCGAAATGATAAATACAAAGGCGTAGATCCTCGGCCAACAAATCGGTGCTTATGTGGGAGTGCAATGATTCCAATACCTTTTCAAGCTGTTGCTGCACTTTTTTCAGGCTTTCAAAGTGCCTGAGATTTGTGATAATGATGCTGTTGGGATTGAGTAGCTGAATGCCCGATTGCTGCAAAAGGGTAAGTTTTAATTCGTCTACATAGGTGTTTTGCTCGGCTGAAATAAATTGTAAAGGCAAAGAACCCGCAGCATTTTTAATCAAGCTGAGTTGTTTGGAATTCACTTTATCCACCTTGTTGGCCACCAACAAAACCTTGTTGCCCAAAGTCAGTATTTCATTCAATTCCTGATCCCAATTCGCAGGTGAAAATAAGGATGCATCAAACACATAAAGCACCAAATGAGCTGTTTTGATACGCTCACGAGCCCTGCTCACACCAATTTGCTCTACCAAATCTTCTGATTCACGCAAACCTGCTGTGTCGATAAACCGAAACTGAATGCCTTCGATGTGGATGGTATCTTCAATCACATCTCGGGTGGTGCCTGGAATACTTGAAACAATGGCCTTTTCTTCTTGAAGCAAGCGATTGAGTAATGTTGATTTTCCGGCATTGGGTTTTCCAGCTATCACAACAGGTATTCCTCTTTTTATCGCATTGCCATATTGATATGTCTCTAAAATGGGAGCCAAAAATGCCAATGTATTTTGCACTTGTTTAGTCAATGCATCCCGGCTGGCAAATTCAACATCTTCTTCTGAAAAATCGAGCTCCAGCTCCACAAGTGAAGCAAAATCGACAAGAGAGGTTCGAATGGTTTTCAGGTTGTTGGACAAACCACCTTTCAACATATTCATAGCTGCGGCATGTGCCAAGGTAGATTCTGCATGAATGAGGTCGGCAATGGCTTCGGCTTTGAGTAAATCAAATTTACGGTTGCGAAATCCCCGCATGGTAAACTCGCCGGGTTCGGCCAGTCTGCCACCCAAACTCACCAACAGTTTCAGCACTTCCTCGATAATAAACGTGCTGCCATGGCAACCTATTTCCACAATATCTTCGCCAGTGAACGAGCGAGGTGCATGAAAGGTTGTGACCAGCACTTCGTCCAGCACTTTTCCGTTTGAAATAAGTCTGCCAAAAACGGCCTGATGCGAAGGAATTTGACTTAGTTTTTTTCCGCTGAAACATTGCTCCACAATAGCTATTGCTTCAGGACCAGAAATCCGAATAAGCGCCACTGCACTCATGCCCGGCGATGAAGACAAAGCCACAATGGTGTCGGAAGAATCGATAGAGATCAGTTTCACGGGTGCAAATTAGTACAATGCCATGTTGGAATGGAAAACTAAATTCAAAGCAAGCTGTGCTAAGTATTGACAACAGTGCTAAAACCCTCGACCAAAAAGATTAATTTTGCAGCCAAGCATCCCGTAAAATTATGGCCACACAACGTCAGGAAAAAGTAAACCGTTTGATTCAGAAAGAGTTGGCGGCCATTTTGCAAGCCGATACTTCAAAATATTTGAATGGAGCCTTTGCCACCATTACGGGAGTAAACATGAGCCCTGATTTGAGTGTTGCCAGCATTTATGTGAGTTTATTGCTTACAAAAAAACCCCAGGAAGTGCTCGACCGCTTAGAAGAGCATAACAAAAAGATAAGGTTGGAACTTGGAAATAGACTTCGAAATCAGTTGCGCATTGTGCCACATTTGCGGTTTTTCAAAGACGACACTTACGAAGAAGCTGAAAAGATAGAAAAACTGCTGTCGACTATTGTAATTCCTCCTGCTGAAACTGAATCTTAATTTCGCTTGAGCTTTTTCCTTCAGGAGCTTCAACTCACCCAATATAAAAACCATCAGCATGGGGTTTTCTCCTTTTCTGACAAAGTGAACCTCATTACAGGTTTGAACGGTGTGGGTAAAACCAACTTGCTCGATGCCATTTATTTAATGGGGGCATGCCGTAGTTATTTTTCCAGAATTGATCAACAAAGCATAGGTTTCGGACATCCATTTTCGGTAGTGCATGGACAATTTTCTAAAACCGGACAAAAACAAAAAGCATCGGTGAGTTTGTTTGCAGAGAAACCGAAAAAATTCTTCGCCGAGGGAAAAGAAATTTCGAGAGCATCGGAATTTTTTGGCCGGTATCCATCAGTTATGATTTCGCCGGAAGATTTGAAACTGGTGACTGGCGGAAGCGAAGAAAGACGAAATTTCATAGACAGCATTATTGCTGGAGTAAATAAGTCATTTCTCGAAGCACTTGGAAAGGCGAAAAAACTCACAGAACGCAGAAATGCAGTATTGGCACAATGCCTGCCCGGCACCTCACCCGATTGGGCACTCGTTGAAATCATAGATGGAGAATTGGCTCCTTTGGCCAATCAAATAACCCTCGTGCGGAGGCAATTCTGCAATGATTTTATACCCATTTTAAAAGAAAAATATGCTGCAATTAGCCAGGCCGAAGAACCTGGATTATTGTTCCAATCACCGATTGAAGGACGAAATTTCCTCGACATTTTAGTTGAAAACCGAAAAGCAGACCTAGCTGCTGGAAGAACTACTGTGGGTGTGCATCGAGAAGATTTTGAATTGCTCTTAAACCAGGCTTCGCTCAAAAAGTATGGATCTCAGGGTCAGCAGAAAACGTTTGTACTTGCCCTGAAGTTGGCACAATTTACTTATCAGGAACAGCAAACAGGCTTTCCTCCCATTCTTTTGCTCGATGATTTATTCGACAGATTAGATTTAAACCGGGTTGAGCAATTAGTTTCACTGGTAACCCAAGCGCCTTTCGGGCAGTTGTTCATCACAGACCCCAACAAAACAAGGGTAGAAGCAGCGTTTAAAACGCTAGGCATGGAAACGCAAGGAACCCACTTGAAAAAAGGCTAATAACCCAATTGTTGAGGCAAACCATCAACAAGTCGCATAACAGGAAAATGCTGATAATCGCCCGATTGTTGAAACATGCTCGTTCGCTCAAATTCTGCCTGCTCGTTTAACTGGTGTTGCTGATAAAACAATGCGCTTTTCCCTTTTTCCAATTCACGGCAAAGTGCCGTGCCTACTTCAAAACCCCACCAAGCTTCATTGGATGCAGGAATTCCAGTTTTGTCGAGGTACTTTTTCTTGAAAACCAGGTTGTCACCTAAACCTTCCACCACAGGAAATTGGCCAATGAATGCGATAGATTGATGTTCAAATTGGGCATAGTCTGCACCCGCCAACTGCAACCAATCAAAAGGCACCAACACCGTGGGCTTTTTTTGAAGTAAACCAATGGCTGCCATCAGTTGGACCTGCACAAATGGCTCATTATTAGGCACAAAAACAAATGTTGAACTGTCAAGTCCAGCATCCGAAAGGTATTTCACCAAGTTGGCAGCCGTATTTTTACCTACCTTTCTAAACAGTGTCAATTTCTCACCCTTTTTTTCAAATCTGATTCTAAATGAACGAGCCAAAAGTGAATCTTTAGGACTTGTGCCATAAACAACCATTGTTTTAGTAATGCCATGTTTCGATTTACCAAACCGAAAAGCGCTTGCTGCCATAGCATCTGGTGTACCTGCAAGTTGATAACAAGGTGCCTGGACTCCGGCAAAACTCACGCCAAATCCAATGGGATTGACAACCGGCAACTTTGAATTAACAGACAATTGTATAAGCGTTTCCAATCCCATAGGCAAAACCGGGCCAACAAAAGCATCCATGCCACGCAATTCCGGCTCAGCCAAAAACGTGTTTAATCTTTGCTCAGACCTTTGGTAGTCATACAAAAAAGTAGTAAAACTGGAGTCCTGATGTTTTGAACTTTCACAAGCCATTTGAAAGCCACTCACAAAATTGAGTAATGACTGATTTTTTCGGGATACTTCTTCTGGTTTGATTTGTTG
The DNA here is from genome assembly GCA_038205175.1 of Cytophagales bacterium. Classification (GTDB taxonomy): domain Bacteria; phylum Bacteroidota; class Bacteroidia; order Cytophagales; family Flexibacteraceae; genus JBBRCC01. Next base: position 31,834 of record JBBRCC010000037.1, read on the forward strand.
AAGCTCCAAAGGCAGCAGTAAAGCAATTTTAAATTTGCTTTTAAGGAATCTGGAAGAATCGAATACTGTAGCTATTTGTTGGTTCCAGACTTTCCAAGCTTTCGTCCTGAAAGCCAGAATAGCAGGATCCTGGCTATTTTTCTTCTCCAATTGCTTCACCATCAACCAATTTCCTGCCGGCCATGTAGGATTTTTTTTCAACCAACTCTTCAACGTGTCTTTCGGTAAATTGTCACATCGGTTGAGAAACAAATTGTTGAATGCGTCGTCGTCCGTCCAGTTGTCAAACAATGATGCTATTCGCAAAGCTTTGTCCCATTTCTTTCGGGCCAGGCACCAATCCGATTCCAGCAACAGCCACTCATGGCTTAGGTTTAAGTATGGAAAATGTTCATGAAAAGCTTGAAAAGCTGAAGAAGCGGATGCAAAATCCTTTACCTGAAGTGCGGCTGAGGCATAAATAAATAAGGCTTCCGGCATTCTGGTATGTTTAGAAACCGGAACCGCAATTGGTCGAATAGTGGCTACAGCCTCTTGAAATGCCTGGCGCTTGTATTGCTGAATGGCAGAGTCGAGCAGCGCATCAAACTTAGACTGCCCCAGCAGAGGCAGGCTTATGATAGCCAAAACAAAAACCAAGACATTTTTCATTTTATTCCCATTCAATGGTGGCAGGCGGCTTTGAACTTATGTCGTAAACAACCCGATTTACTCCTTTTACCTGATTGATGATTTGGTTTGAAACTTTGGCCAGAAACTTATGTGGAAAATCGACCCAATCGGCGGTCATTCCATCTTGACTGGAAACAGCACGCAAAGCTACCACTTGCTCGTACGTTCTTTCATCGCCCATTACACCCACCGAATATACAGGCAACAATATAGCACCTGCTTGCCAAACCTGATGGTATAAATCATCGTCCCGTAATGCCTGAATGAAAATATGGTCAGCATCTTGCAACAACTTCACTTTCTGCGGTGTGATGTCGCCCAGGATTCTGATGGCAAGTCCGGGCCCGGGAAATGGGTGTCGACCTAAAAGCGAGTGGCTCAAACCCAACTCCTTCCCTACTCCACGTACTTCATCTTTGAAAAGTGCCCGCAAGGGTTCAACCACTTTTAGGTTCATTTTATCTGGTAAACCTCCCACATTATGATGGGATTTAATGGTGACCGAAGGACCATTAACACTTACGCTTTCAATTACATCCGGGTAAATAGTGCCTTGGCCCAACCAGGCAACGCCTTCAATTTTTCTAGCCTCAGCATCAAAAACTTCAATGAAAACTCTTCCTATAGCTTTTCGCTTTTGTTCAGGATCGCTTAATCCTTTTAATGCAGCATAAAATTGTTCACTAGCATCTACTCCCCGCACGTTCAACCCCAAATGATGGTAAGATTCAAGAACTTGCTGAAACTCGTCTTTTCTGAGCAATCCATTATCCACAAAAATACAATGCAGGTTTGCGCCTATGGCATGGTGCAACAAAGTGGCCGCCACAGTAGAGTCAACCCCTCCCGACAAACCCATTACGACTTTAGATGAGCCAATGGTTGACTTAAGCGTGGCCACAGTAGCGTCAATGAATGAAGATGGAGTCCAGCTGGGCTTACAGCTACAAATATTTCTTACAAAATTAAACAGTAAGGTCTCACCATCCTCAGAATGAACCACTTCTGGGTGAAACTGAATGCCAAATATGGGTTTTAGCTTGTGTTGAAACGCTGCAACAGGAATTTCATCTGTATTGGCAATCACAGTATAATCATCTGAAATCCGACCTATCGTGTCGCCATGGCTCATCCAAATCTGGCTTCCGCTTTCTATACCATAAAGCAATGCACTATTGGTCTTAATTTGCAAATGAGCCCGGCCATATTCTCTGATTTTTGAGGGGAACATTTGTCCTCCAAAACTTTGAGCTATCCATTGGGCACCATAGCAAATACCCAACACTGGCAGTCCCGAGTCAAAAATTGCAGCATGGGGTTCTGGAGCACCTTCATCGAGCACGGAGCATGGGCTTCCCGACAAAATGATGCCTTTGTAGCCTTCAAAACTTTCGGGCAAAAACTGAAAAGGATGAATTTCGGAATAAACCTGGAGCTCCCTGATTCTTCTGGCAATAAGTTGTGTGTATTGAGAACCAAAATCAAGAATCAGTATCTTCTCTTCCATGGGGTAAAGAAAAGCCTTAGCTTCTGAATGCTCAAAAAAAAGAAAGGGAAGTTCAATTTTTTGGCGAAAGAGGAAAGAAAGGAGTTGGGCAAAACCACTAAAGCTTCCCTTGCAAACGTCTGATTAAAGTCAATAATCCTGATTTTCTTTGCCTGACACAGGCAAAATACGGTTTATCCTCCGCTCCAAAACTTTGAAAAAATGCCTTTACAGGTGGTATGTCCGAACCTTCAAAATCAAGTATAACATCTTGACCAGCATGCATTTGAATAGCAAAATGGATGATGTTATGCATAGCTTCCAGTTTCTTGCCTGCTTCATTTGAAGTGCCAAACAGGTTGACAATTCTGTTTTGGTATTGGGCAAAAAAGTTCATGGCGACCACTTCACCGGTCTTTGAAGTAGCTTTTACTATAAAACCCAAATTTTTATCAAGCATCAATTGAAGGACAGATTGAATTTGGATGTATGCAGAGGGCTTAAGTTGAAGCCTGACTTGCATCACTTGTTTGTAAAAATCAATATGCGCAGCCACATCGTCCGTCAATTTCAACTCAAGCTGATCTACTCCTTTTCGAATAGCTGATCGAACACCTTTTTGAAAACCTTTCTGAATTTCTTCATAAGGCTTGTTTAAAGAAAGTTCAAGGTTTGTTTTACTTGTGAAATCAAAACCAGGACATTGACTAATTAGGTTTTCGCTATTGAGCGACAGTGCTACTTCTCCAAATTGTTGAGGGATAGCCAACAGAAATTGTTGCACCTCACCGGCATTTGCGTTCCTGCCAAAAACTCCCAATTGTTGCGTGATAACAGGCTGATAAACAATGGCTAGTCCAGGAAAAAAGGATTTTCGGGGCAATG
>JBBRCC010000038.1:0-33972 GCA_038205175.1 Cytophagales bacterium
CTCTATTGGAAAAACTCCAACCAAAACCCGAATGCCATAAATGGCACCTGTTGTAGAAGTAGTGGCAAGGCTAAAACTGTGAATAAAGTTTCTTTCTATCAGATTGGCACCGCTTGTTGGCCCTGTGTAGTAAATGCCGTATGCAGTGGCAGAAGTGGAGCTTGGATGAGTATTGCTCAAACTATGAATGGTATTTCCTGAGGCTGTTTGACCTGCTGTTGTCGAATTCATCCAGATACCAATTGCACTTGTTGCACTTGTTGCAGAAGATGATGAACCATTTCGGATGGTGTTTCCTGAAATGGTGTTCACCCCACCGTCGGTTCGGATGCCCAACATTCTACCAGCACTTGTAACATTGGCAATGGTGTTTCCAGAAATAGAGTTACTAATGGTAGAAGTAGCAGCGTAAACACCCCATGTATCGTTTGTAGTGTTATTTTGAAGAGAATTTGCGGTGGTGGTACTTCCAAGGGTATTTCCCGAGATGGTGTAAGAAGTAGCGGCACCAGTAGCATAAATTCCTGCAAGATCAACACGGCCTGTGCTTGAATTAGAAACGGTAATACTGCCAATTTCATTGTTGGAAATTACCATTGTTCCTGGGGTTCCTGTTCCAGCAATAATTCCACTGAATCTTGGGGCTGTACTGCCAGTGGTTTGTGTAAAAGACACATTTCCTGTACCTGACGAGCTGCCCAAAATATTTCCAGTTAATGTGCCAATGTTAAACGAACCGGTAACCGCCGAGATTAACGATTGGTTGAAGGAAGTGCTTGAGCTGGTAACTGAAAAATTGCGAATCGTGTTTCCTTGTATGCTCGTGGCTGGAGTGGCCCCTACCTGAGCAAAAATGGCTCGGAGTATTATGTTCGCAGCACCTCCGGCATCGGTCAGGGTTAGGGGTGTTCCGCCGCAAGATGGAGCAGTTCCGCCAATAAAATTTCCTGAAATGTTGATACCTGTCACGGTAGCGGCCACTGTCGGGCTGATTCCGATACCTGACCAGATTCGGTCTGCACCAGAGGTTAAATTCCGGCTGGCTGTCTGATAAATGCTGTTTCCAGAAACTGTCCAGTTTGAGTTGAAGTCAGAAATATAAACGCCATAACTGTTTCCGCCCGCATTGAAGAAATCATAAATGTTGTTGTTTAAGATGGTGTTGGCATTGTTGGCTGTGTTTAAACCTACAGAGCCAATGCCCACATTGGGCAAACCTGACGGGCTGTTATACACATCGCAATTTGAAACAGTATTGTTGCTGTTTCCATTGGTAAGGGTACCAGAATTAAAGTTAATGGAACCTCCAGCTACGCCTATGTTTGAGCTTCTAACCTTGCAATAGGTGATGATGTTGTTTTGGGCACCGTTGATCAGGCGAATGCCGGAAGAACCTACTGTTAGGTTTTCTGTATTTTGAATGGTTAGGTTTTGAGTTGTTCCTACGCCGCCTGCCCTTCCATCTACTCTCCACCAAGAGCCGGCATTAATATCCAAAATGGCAATTCCTGTTGGGGCTCCGGTGATGCTCAGGTTGCTGGCTCCAACGGCGGGTCTGATGGTGATGGTATTGGTAGAACTTGCGCCGGTAATGGCTCCAAGTAGAATGGGTAAGGTTTCGCCTGTACTTACATAATTACTTTGCAGCTCAATAGCGGTTGGTTGTGTTAAAGGGCAACCACTTAAATCATTAAGGGCATCGGTTATGGTTTGGTACGATGATCCAAAAATCATGCCGGCAGCAGGGTTGATCTGAATAACAGCGCCAAACGAGCCGCAACTTCCCGTAGCCTGGCTAGCTGTGAGCGGTGAGGCAGTTCTGTATGCCGGTCCAATGCAACTTGTGCTGTTGTAAGAATAGATATAGAAATCGTAATTGGTGCCAACCATTAACCCACTGGCTGTAAATGTAGTACTTGCAGAAGAAGACACCACAGTGCCAAGTCCTAATGCATTGCCAGAAATGTAAGGAAAACCATCTGTGGGAACAGTAACAGCATCGCCAGCCAGATAACGTACTACCAAATAAGCATTTGGGCTTCCAGTTGCAGGCGCAAACGAACCTGAAATTTGTGCGGTACCAACACTAGGAAAAGTTAAGGCAGTAGGTTGGAAACCAGGAGTGGTACAGGGAAGAAAAGTACCAGTGGCTGATATGTTGTCAATCGCAATGGCTTGGGTAGGTGTCGGAACAATGTTGAAATTCCAGCGGATGTAAATGTTTCCAAGTACACCAGACGGAACCGATAAGCCCGTAATATTTGCCGTTTTGGCAACGGTTAAAGGAGGATTTGGAGCACCAAAAGTAAATAATGAAGCCCCAGTTGGCAGCTCAGCCGTTGATATGTTGCCGGCAGCAAAAGGTATCCAGGTGCTTCCATCTATTGAATATGAAAAATCTACCTGTGCTGTATTTGTTGTAACTCTGTATCGCTCAGCGGTGTACGAAACAGAAAGGTCTGTCATAGTTGCACCACTGGTGTTTCTATAGTTGACCATAATACTCTGAGGGTTGGCAAATGTGGCTGAAGTTTGAATGCCTATGGCCTTATCCGTTCCTGCGGGCACTCCTGCTGTGTATACATAGGAGCCACCTGCAGCACTACCGGTGGTTACATTAGTTGCTCCCATTGAAGTCCTGTTGGCTATATTTGCCCAGCTCACTGTGTTTCCATTTGAAAATAACAAGGTTACGGATCCGGTGGCTGTCGCCGATGCTGAAAGATTGAATTGAGTGGCATTCACAATTCCTGCTACCGTGGCGGCCGCTGGAACACCTGTGCCTGTTACAGCCATTCCGACTACAAGATTTGTAGTTGCTGATACAGTTACCAAAGGGCTGCCGTTGATGGTGGCCGAGGTTGCAAGTGTAAATGAATTCGTTACTTTCCAGTTGGAAGGCAACGCAGTGGTAGCAATTGCATCAAAATTCTCGGTAACAGGTGTGGTGTTCGGAATGTTGATCTGTCCGGAAGATTTGGAAAGGCAGACTGCACAAAGCCCAATAATAAGGCTGAATCGGGCAATGCTTTGACTATACCTCTTAGACAGGCAAGCAAATTCTTTCAATTTTCGGTTAATTGGTATCATAAGAAAAAGGTGATTAGATTCCAAATGTCATTGACCTTCTACAAATACTGCCATACCAATACTTAATTCCTTTGCATACCAATTGCCTAATCTTTCGGTTTTCAAAACAGAAACAGCATTTTTTTCAAAAAGAAAAAGCCTTAAAACTGCTAAATGATCAAAACCAACATGCACAATTTTCAACGAATAAACCCAATTAGGCAACTCAGCACTTACATGCTTACAACTAAAAACGACCGATCTATCCTTCTCAAGATTAGTCTGTCACATTCTGGAGTTTCCTGCTTTGGGTTGCGCTTATCATTGCATGGTAAATCCATGAAAGATGAAAGCAGTTGTAAATAAAATCTATGGCGCCCAGGAGGTTCTCAATATTGAACAAGTATCCAAACCGGAAGCTGGCGAACATGAACTCCTGATCAAAGTGCATGCAGCCACAGTGAACCGAACTGATTGTGGTTTTTTGCGAGGCATGCCACTCATTGTGAGGCCATTTAGTGGGTGGTTTAAACCCAAATTTCAAATATTGGGTTGCGAGTTTGCCGGTGAAGTTGAAGCCGTGGGCAAACAAGTTACCCTTTTTAAACAAGGAGACCGGGTTTTTGGCTTCAACGAATGGGTGTATGGCAGCCATGCCGAATACACTACTATTTCCGAACATGGCAATGTGGCAAAAATTCCGACAACTTTTAGCTATCAGGAAGCAGCACCATTAACAGAAGGTGCATTTTATGGTTACTTCAACCTCAGGGCTGCCAAAGTGGGAAAAGGCCAAAACATATTGATCAATGGAGCCACGGGTGCTATTGGTTCGGCCTCTGTACAATTGGCGAAATATTTGGGCGCAAGCGTTACAGCAGTGTGCGATACTAAAAATGTGCCGCTCATTCAAAGCCTTGGTGCCGACAAGGTCATTGATTACAAACTGCAAGATTTCACCCAACTCAACGAACAATTCGATGTGGTGTTCGATGCCGTTGGCAAAAGTTCATTTGGCAAGTGTAAACGCCTGCTCAAAAACAAGGGAATTTATATGTCGACCGAGTTTGGGCCAAATATTGAAAATCCCTTTTTGGCTTTAATCACGCCACTATTTGGTGGCCGAAAAGTGTTGTTTCCACTCCCGTCGCTAAAACCTGAAGATGTTGCCTTTTTCAAAAAACTTGCTGATGCCGGGCAATTCAAACCAGTCGTGGATCGCATTTACCCCATGAGCGAAATCAGAGAAGCTTACCAATATGTGCTCACAGGCCAAAAAACCGGCAACGTAGTGATTCAAGTGTCGGCTGAAGGGAAGTAGCCCACAAAAACGCAGAGCGTATCAAGGGATGCATTGAATTTTTACGAAATCTGAAAGAAATTTTGCACGCAAATATCCTATTGGAAATATCAAAAGCTAGATAAAAACTGGTTAGTTATTGCTTTATCCCCAATTTTTCTCTTATCTCTTCTGATGTAAGGCTAGACTTGTCGTGGCTCCAGCCGGGAGGACCAAAAATGTACATCAGTTTGTCTTTAAACGAAATAGGCTTCCTGATGTCGATCCACATTTTTTTCCATTCAAAACCAATATGGTCAAATGGATTATTGGATTCAATATTTTGGGTCAAACCAAACACGGGCTGTTCAGTTTCGGGCATAAAAGTGCCAAACAACCTGTCCCAGAAAATGAACACCATACCAATATTTCGGTCGAGGTACCGGGGATTGCTGGCGTGGTGCACCCTGTGATGCGAAGGGGTAACCATAAACCACTCAATGAAACCCAGATTTCGCACAAACCTGGTATGCACAAAAATGCCATAAAATTGGGTAATCGCATACATTAACATGATGTCCAATCCGTCGAAACCCAACAAAGCCAAAGGAAAAAAATACACAACCCGATACAAAGGCTGAAAAACCGAAGACCTGAATCCGGTCGTAAAATTAAACAGTTGGCTTGAATGGTGCGTGAGGTGAATGGCCCAGAAAAATCTCACTTTATGGTCTACCCAGTGCAGACAGTAGAACATAAAATCAACCGCAAGCAACAAGGCAACCCAATATAAAATGCCTGCCTCCCAATTGATGACCGCAAATTGATTAATCCAGTGGAGCAGACCAATATTGAAGCCTTTGAGCAAAATGTCGAGGCCAAGGTTTAAGCTGGTGAAAGCCACATTCACACCGATATCTTTCAAGTCGTAGATTTTACGATTGAAGTAATGACTGGCAAAAATTTCAACCAGAATGAGGGCTACATAAATAGGAGCTTCAACAAGAACGAGAACCTCCTCTATCACAAAAATATTTGACAAGGCCGCTTATTTTACTTCAAATACGAACGCCGCAAAATTATTCGAAGGGCTGCGAATTTCATGCAAAAGATTGTATTTACCTTGGTTTTCGGCAAAGTATTGCAAATCAACACCCGTTTTTCTGGCTGGTCTAAATGAATAGTGCGAGTCCCAAAACACCAGAGTTCCCGGTTTGGCAGTTGCTAAACTATCAGGCGAAAGCTGCAAGGGCACCGGTGTGAAGCTTTTTGAATTTTTGTCTAGCCAATAATAAAACATGGTGTGGTTAATGAATTTCGGTCTGTCGGTGTACTGCTTTTCGTTGGCTTTGTACCATTCGGCCAATTGCTTGCAAGCTTTGTCTTCTTCGCCGAGCGGCAGAGCTTTAACTGTTAGCAATACAAAAAACAGACTTAAACCGCTCAAAGACCAAGCCTGCACATTGTTCTTTACAGGCAAAAACACCAAACCTGCAGCCAAGGCCACACCAATGAAAGAGGTAGGATCAGGCTCGTCGGTGAGCATGATAAAGTTGTGTTTATAACTCAACCAAACGTATGTGATAAAGGCAAATGGAACCAAGGTATAAAGCACTTTGTAAGACTGCGGCAATTTATGCAACTCACTTGCGCCCAGGGCAGCCATTACTGCCACCAGTGGAGCTATCACACACATGTAGCGCAGGTTTCCACCCGTGCTTGGACCAATGGGATAAGCTTGCCAGTTGAACAAACAATTGATGAGAATGAACAAGAATACAGGAACCACCAACACCCAATTCGGTTGCTTTTTGGCCAGGAAACTCCAGGTCAGATACACCAAAGTCAATGTTAAGGCCACAGGACCAAAAACCACATGAAGGGTTTTCAAATAATGGTCAAAACCTTGTCGGGGATAAATGTCTTTGAGCTCAGCAGAACCACCTAAAATTTGGTTGTACAAATAAATGGGATCGCCAGATGCCAAATAGCCCCATAAATTTTGCAGCAATGGAAACAAGGCCAAAAGCAACATGGGAACCCAGTTTTTTCCAGCCAGCAACACAATGCCATAAATGGCTAAAATAGGATAAAATTCTTGTCTGATCGTGCAGCAATAAGACAACAACAGCGCAGCAAAAACATGCTTGTTTTTTGTGTAAAAATATACCCCGACAATGAGAAGAAAGCCAGTAACAAACTCTGAGTAATTGCGAAACGAAAGCGAAATCCAAAAAGGCTGGGTTGCTAACAAAACAAAAGCAAGCCAAGGCGCAGTAGCTTTTAGGTTTTTTGCTGTGAGGTAGGCAAAATAGGCCGCAAATGCTGCAATCAAGCAATTTACGAATGCCACAAAGTTTTTGCCCAACAAAGCTGGCAAAGCAAAAAGAACTTTATATCCCGGTTTGGCCCAGTTGCCAAGCATTTCATTGGGGGTATACCAAAAGTCGAGCATGTTTAGAAAATGCGCTGCTTCATCTTGCTGGTAAAATCCCTTCGATTTAGTGGAGTAGAAATAATACAAACCAGCAAGCACCAAGGTTAGACCTAGCACCGTTTTGTTTGTGTTGTCTTTTTCCAAAGGTTCGATTTGCTGTTTCTTGATTTGTTCGGCCATAGTGCTCTGTCTATCGGACGGCGAAAATAGTAAGTAAAATTTTCAATGGCAGTGATTTAAGATGTCAGCAACCTAATTCACCAGCCATGTGTAGGTTGTTCATTGAAACTCAGGGATAATCCAGGTTAACAGTTTTCCTTCTTTTGAAAAGCACCCAACCACTTCCCTCCTGCTGTTTCTCCACCAAAGGAAAACGCTCTTTTAGTTCAGCCGCATGGGTGATTTTGGCTATTACATACACATCTTTAGGATTGTTTCCTGCCAACAATTTGGCCATCCATTCTCCTGAACCCCTATCCAAGTCGTTGGGATAATAGAATTGAGGTTTGTTTTCAGGCTGCAAATTGCCATAGAAGTAATGTGCATAGCTTTTGTAGCCATACGTGAGGATATACACATCTTTATTGGCCAGCTCTTTAAAATAGCCAATGGCAGTGCCTTGCGAAAACTGCTCAATTCTGCCAATAAATGCCCATAAAATAAGTATAACCATGACCGCTGTTCCCCCAAAAAGTGTGTACAAAGCCTGTTTGGTTTTGCCTTTACCAAACCAAACAAATGGCACCAAAGCCACACCTGCCACAAACAATCCAACTGTCCATTCAATACCTGTCCATCGTACAACGGTATCCAGATTTGCCACAGCAAAAGGATCGGCTGCCAAAAGCATTTTCAACAAATCTGTATTTTGAGCAAGAAATGGCAACACAGTTACTGTGGCAGCAATGACTAAGCCTATCACCAACAACGACCAACGCAACCAGCCAGGCATCAGCCAGTCTTTATTCATTATTCTATGAGCCGAATAAGCAGCTCCAAACGTAATTGGGAAATAGCAAAGAGAAGAATAGTGAACTATTTTGGACTGCACCAAGCTAAAAACAATGAGCACTACCCAAAACAAAGACAGCATAAGCCTTAGGTATAAACGCCTGAATAAAACTGCATCAGGTTTTGAAATATGGACGTGAATGAAAAATAATGAGGCAGGAAAACAACCAAAAAGCAGCACCACAACATGATAACCCGGAAACCCTCCATGGCCAGCATCTTCGGTGCTGGCCAGCCTTATGTTGTACTTTAGAAACTGCTCTATGAACCATGTACCCTGATGTTGGTATTCGTAGCCAACCCAAAGCAAAGCACCTATAGATGAAGCTGCCAGAAAAAGAGGCACATCAAACCATGTAAAAAAAAGTCTAAACTTAATCCATACCCAAAAAACAGCTATTGTGAGTCCAAAAACAAGCAAAGCTACCGGTCCTTTTGTCATCATGCCAAGACCAATGAACATGCCGGAAATAAACAATAGCAGCACAGGAGAACGAAGGTTCGTTAGTGGATAATTTACCTCGCTACGGATGAAAAAGTAGCGTATAAAATAATGCAGACCCAAAAAAACGAAAAGGTTTAGCCAAGGGTCGATAATGCCGGAATGAAAATAAAAATGTGGCAACAGCGAACCAGCAAAGGCCAATGCCCAAAGCAATCCAAAACGTTCGTCGAAAAGCCAACGGCCAATCCTGAAGACTACAACAAGCGTAAAAATTCCGCAAATGGCGTTGGGAAAACGGGAAGCAAATTCATTGACTCCCCATACTTTCATGCTTAATGCCTGCAGCCAAATAAACAAAGGAGGTTTTTCCCAGAAAGGCTCAAAATTGATAAATACCCTGCCAAACTCTTTGGTAATGAGCATTTCTCGGGCGCACTCTGCAAAATTGATTTCGTCCCAATCGAATAAATGAACGCCACCTAAAAATGGAATGAAGAGCAACCCACCGGCAAGTGCTATCCAAAGAGGTAATATTTTGGGTTTTGCTGAATTCATATTGAAACAGATGGCAAACTAAAGGACTTTGACAAACAATCAATTTAACATCTTGAAAAATTCAACCTGTTTCTATATTCATGCTAATTTAGAACTGTTCAAAACAACATGTTTAATGCTTACTCCATGTTGGAAACTAATAACTTTACATCTTGGTATAGAGCTCACCTAACGCATAACCATTTATGAAAAATTTCTTTCCACAACTCATTTCCCGAATCCTGTTTTTTCTTTTAGCAAGTGGTTTCGGAGTAGCACTGTCCCAAGATCCAATCAAAAAGCAGTTCATTGAAACCAACGGAACTGTAAATGTAATTAAGAAAGATGGCAACCAACTTTACGTTGGCGGTTCATTTTCAGGTGGCGGCTACCGTGCCGGAAAAATTGCCGTGGTTTCTCCCACAAGAGACATTCCAGATCCTGCATTTCCCAGATTCAACTCAACCATCAACATCATTATTGAAGATGGAACAGGTGGCTGGTATGTAGGTGGTTCTTTCACAAGAATTGGCAACCAACAACAAAACTACCTGGCGAGAATTAAAGCCGACTACACAGTCGATCCTGATTTTAATGCAACTCCAAATAGCCCCATTACTTACTTGTTCTTGCACAACAACACACTCTATGTGTCAGGCAATTTTACCAACATTGGAGGCAGCGCCATCAATCGTTTAGCAGCCTTAAACAAAAACACGGGTATTGCCACAGATTGGAGTCCCGACTTAAATTCAGTTGCAAACTCCCTGGTCATATCTGGCGACACCATGTTTCTTGGTGGAAGTTTTACCACCATTGGGGGCAAGCCTCACTCCTATTATGCGAAATTAAGCATCAGCACTGCCGAGGTTTATCCATCTGTTTCAACAAATGGCGCAATAAATAAATTGGCCATTCACGACAACAAAGTCTTCTTAGGAGGGTCGTTTTCAGCAGGCGGATACGACATAAGCCGTCTCGCATATTACAGCAATACCTCCGACTACCCTAGGTTTACTTTCCCACGGCCAAATAGCACTATCGAAACCATAATAGATGATGGAAGTGGCGGGTGGTATATTGGTGGCAGCTTCTCGCAACTTGATGGAATTACTATTAACAGACTGGCGCACATTCGCTCTGACTTTACAGTAGATCCTGCCTTCACGCCCAACCCAAACAGCACTGTTCAGAGCCTGCTCAAAGTTGGGAATATTTTATACGTAGGCGGCAGCTTTACCAATTTTGCAGGAAATAACATCAACCGCCTGGCTGCCTTCAATCTTACTTCAAACAGTTTGGTAAATTGGGATCCAAATATGAATTCTACTGTTAATACAATGGCTGTTTCTGGCAACAACATGTATGTGGGAGGTAGCTTTACCACCATTGGGGACAAAAAACAAGAGTATTTTGGGAAAATAGATTTGACAACCGCTCAAGTGCTGCCCTGCATTTCAACCAACAGCACAGTTCAAAAAATCATCAATCAAGGCAACAACCTTATCATTGGTGGCTCATACAGCACGAGTGGTTTCGCCACAAATTATGTAGCTGAAGTTACCACTACAAATGATTATCCGAACGTAAATTTCCCAATAACCAACAGCACCATTCAAACCATTATTCCGGATGGTGCAGGCGGGTGGTTTATTGGAGGCAGTTTTTCAACTGTGAGCGGTGTTACCCGAAACCGTATTGCCCATATTCTGCCGGACAAAACAGTTGACCCAAATTTCGATCCCAATGCCAATAGCACCGTGAATGTATTAGCACTCGATGGAAACACACTTTATGTAGGAGGCTCTTTTACTATAATGGGTGGAAACTCAATCAACAGAGCAGCAGCCATCAATGCAACTACAGGCCAAGTGATAAACACATGGAATCCAAATGTAAACAGTACAGTAGAAGACATAGTGGCAGACGCAAACAATGTTTTCATGGCAGGTTCATTTACCATGGCTGGAGGCCAAACCCGCAACTATTTAGCTGCTGTAAATAAAACCACTGGCGCTTTAAACGCAGGCTGGAACCCTAATCCTAATTCAGTGATTTACGACCTTCAAATGCACAATGGAAAATTATATGTTGGAGGGGCGTTTAGCCAAATAAACCTACAAACCAGGAGACACATCGTTGCTTTCGATTTACCGTCGCTCACTTTAAATGCATGGGATCCAAACTCAAACAGCTCCATTATTAAAATGCTTCCTAAAGGCAATAAAATGTATGTTTCCGGAAGTTTTTCCAACATAGGAGGTCAACCCAGATCCAGAATTGCACTCATTAATCTCAACAACAACAATGCATCCTTGTGGAATCCTTCTTTAAATGGCAACATCAACGCCATGCATATAGTAGGCGAAAGTTTATATGCTGGTGGTGATTTCACCATTGCAGGAAGCCAGAACCGCCTTCGGTTGGCAAAACTGGATACTGGAGGAAACGGAGCTTTATCAAATTGGACTGTTGATTTGAACAGCACTGTAAATGCAATTTCCAGCACAGGCAATACCATTTTGATAGGTGGGAGTTTTACTTTTTCAAAGTACGACGACAAAAGACATCTTACATCTTACAACACCCAAACAGGGCTTATCAATAGCTGGAATACCAATTGCAACAGCACGGTGAACGACTTTTTGCTCAACGGTCAAAACCTTTTGGTTGGTGGTTCTTTCACATCCATAGGAAATCAGACCCGAAACAGATTGGCTCAGATATCCTTAACCACAGGTGTTGCTACTACCTGGAACCCAAATATAAATAGCACGGTTACCTCCATTAGTCTAAGAGATACACTACTTTTTGTAGGCGGAAACTTTACAACAGTAGGTAACAGAATCAGAAACTATGCTGCAGCTATAAACATTACCAATGGCAATGTGAGCCCATGGAATCCACAATTCGACAACTATGTAAACTCTATTCAAAGCGGTTCAAATTTCGTTTTTGTAGGCGGCGCTTTTAGCTATGGAAAATATGAACAAAGAAGAAGCATTGCTGCTATTTCAAAAGGCAATGAACTATTCACATCATGGGATCCTGCTCCGAATAGCACCATATCTACCTTCTTAATCAACAACAACCAAATGATAATCGGGGGGGTTTTTACACAAGCCGGCGGTCAACCCAGAAACAGATTGGCAACTCTTAATTTAAACAACAACGTAGCTACAGCCTGGAATCCAAATGTAAATGGCGAAGTGAGCACCATGTTTTTAGATAATGAGTCTTTGTATATTGGTGGGTCATTCACCACCATTGGAACAACTAGAAGAGACTACGCCGCTCAACTGAGCTTGACCAATGTGCAACCAGCTGCCTGGAATCCACAATTTAATAACTATACCAATACCTTGATAAAATCAGGCGATAAATTGCTCATTGGTGGTGTTTTTGACTATTTGAAATACGAGGGCAGAAGCAATCTTATGTCCGTAGACCTGACTACCAATCTCATCAGTTCATGGGATCCAAAACCAAATAGTACAGTAAACCAGATTCTCCTTGAAGCTAACAACGTGGTGATTGCAGGCAGCTTTTCCAATGCAGGAAACCAGCCTAGAAACCGCCTGGCACTGATCAGTAAAGCAACAGGATTGGCAACCACCTGGAATCCGAATGTAAATGGAACTGTAAACGATATGGTGAAATGGAATAATGCTTTGATTGTTGGGGGTAGTTTTGCAACAGTGAACAGTGTAAATAGAAGCAACATTGCTGTTCTGGACCTGACTGGCAACAATCCTCTTGGAGCCAATTTCGATGCAAACGGAGAGGTAAATTGCCTGGCCATAAACAACAACACTTTGTATGTAGGCGGTAGATTTACCATGGCAGGATCGCAACCTCGCAGATACTTTGCAGGATTTAACATGACCGATAATGGTATTTTACCAGTCAATCCAGATTTCAACAGTTGGGTCAATGCCTTCTCTGTTGACAATGACTGGTTGTTTATTGGAGGTTCCTTTACCCAAACCGCAAACAACACAAGCGAACGCAGATACCTGGCTTCTATGGATTTGGCAACTAACTCGCTTACCAACTGGAATCCAACTACGAATGGCACGGTTCAAACCGTTCTTGGCAAAAACAACCTGGCATTTGTGGGAGGCAACTTTACCCAGGCGGCTGCTCAAACTTTGCGCAACTTTTCGATCGTAAACAGGCAGGAGTTTAGCTCACCCTGGTATCCTTCTTTCAATTCCACTGTAAATACTCAATTGATAGATGACTCTTCTTTGTTTATTGGAGGTTCATTTACCAGCTACAATGATGATGAAGACTATTATCTGGCAAAAGTGGTTTACCCGTGGCAAGATTTTATAGTGAGCACAAAGCCAAAAGTATCTGCATCGTCTGATTTCAATATATTTCCAAATCCAAACAGCGGTTCATTCACCCTTTCAATTCAACAAGCAAAAGCAAAACGAATTGATATTTTCAATCAGACTGGTGCCAGAGTTTTTTCAGATAACAACCCAGTTTCCGGCAAACAATTGAACCTGAAATTGGCTACAGGCTTGTATGTCATTATGCTTCATACCGAAATCGGCCTTCAGTCCAAAAAAATGTTGATTGAATAGCAACTTCGCATCGGTATTCATATTCAAAAACCCAGGCTATTATGTCTGGGTTTTTTATTTTAACAGAAATTTAAAAACAATTCCCTTCCTTTTCATTTTTGCTGGTTCATTTGCAGATCAAATTATGCTGGCAAAACGGATCATTCCTTGTTTCGATATCAAAGACGGAAAATTGGTAAAGGGTACCAATTTTGTAAATCTTGTTGAGGCTGGTGATCCAATTGAATTGGCCATCAAATACTGTGAGCAGGGGGCAGACGAGTTGGTATTTCTGGATATAACAGCCACTGTGGAAAAGCGAAAAACCTTGGCTTCGCTTGCAAAAACAATTGCAGAGCATATCAATATTCCTTTCACTGTTGGAGGCGGAATAGCCTCGGTAGAAGATGTGAAACCCTTGTTGGATGCAGGCGCAGATAAAGTAGCGGTTAATTCTTCGGCAGTGAAAAACCAACATTTAGTAGCTGAACTTGCCAAACAGTATGGCAGTCAATGCATTGTGTTGGCCATCGATAGCAAATTCGAAGACAGCGAACATTGGGTTTTCACCCATGGAGGCCGCACAAAAACTGACCTAAAAACCAAACAATGGGCCAAACAAATGGCAGAGGCCGGAGCAGGCGAAATTTTGTTGACATCCATGGATCATGATGGTACCAGAGCCGGATTTGCCCTTGAAATAACAAGTTGGCTTTCAGAAAATCTGCCTGTGCCAATCATTGCATCGGGTGGTGGAGGTACAATGGAACATTTTGTGGAGGTTTTTACCAAAGGGAAAGCCGATGCAGCTTTAGCCGCAAGCATTTTTCATTTTGGTGAAATGAATATTTCGACTTTGAAAAAAGGCCTTTTTGACAAACACATACCCATTAGACTGTAACATGAAGATAATACCAGCCATAGATATTCTCGACGGCAAATGTGTTCGCTTACTCAAAGGAGACTACAACCAAGCTACATTTTATCCAGTTTCGCCGGTGGTGTATGCACGTATGCTGGCCGATATTGGCATAGCATCACTTCATCTGGTAGACCTGGAAGGTGCAAGGTCGGGTCAATTCACAACCTATTCGCTGCTTCAGGAAATATCTATTGCAACGCAGCTCACCATTGACACCGGTGGCGGCATCAGAACACTTGAAACCATAGAAAAAGTGCTAAATCACGGTGCATCGCAGGTTAATCTAGGATCAATAGCTCAGCAACAGCCAGAACTGGTAGTTTCGTGGATACTGTCGCTACCTGCAGACTCAATAATAATCGGGGCCGACGTGCGTGAAGGCTTAGTAGCTACGCACGGTTGGTTGACAGAAAGTAGCACAAGGGTCGAAGAGTTGATAAACTTATTCAAGCTCAATGGGTTAAATACTTTCACCGTTACCGACATCAGTAAAGACGGAACACTTAAAGGGCCTGCCTTGCAACTGTATAAAGATTTAGTTTTTCAATTTCCTGATATTCAGCTCATTGCAAGTGGCGGTGTTAGCACGTTGAGCGATTTAGATGCCCTGGCTGAGGTAGGCTGCCATGGTGCGATTGTAGGCAAGGCATTGTTCGAAGGTCATATAATGTTAGAAGATTTGAAGAACTGGTTTGTAAATAATGATTAATTTGCCCTCTTGAATGGTACACTTACCAATTCAATTTTCTCAAACTTAAGCACATACAGCCATGACAAAAACAACGAATTTCATTATCATCTTTTTGATGCTCAGTCTGTCGCTTCAGGCTCAAACAGGCATTAAATTTAACCAGGGAAGCTTTGAAGAACTAAAAGCAGAAGCTGCAAAAAATAATAAAATCATTTTTGTAGATGCCTACGCCACCTGGTGTGGCCCGTGTAAATGGATGGCAGCCAATGTATTTACAGATGAAAAAGTAGGTGAATTTCATAACGCCAACTTTGTGAATGCCAAAATAGATATGGAAAAAGGTGAAGGAATAGAATTGGCTAAGCAATTTCAGGTAACAGCCTACCCTACCCTCATTTATTTGGATGCCAACGGCGTTGTAGTGCATAGAGGCTTGGGTGCAAGAGATGCCAATGCATTGATGGCTTTGGGCAAAGTAGCACTAGATCCCAACGAACGGCTCGGCGGCCAATTGAAAAAATACGAGGCAGGAACTCGAAGTAAAGATTTTCTTTTTGGTTATGTAAAAGCCATTATGGATGCCAATATGCCTTTCGAAAAGCCGATGGTAGAGCTTTACAAACAGTTGAATGAGTCTGAAATTTTATCAGAAAAATCGTGGGATCTTTTGCGTGAAGGCCTCGACAAATCTGAAGGCTATGTTTGGGAAACATTTGCAAAATACAAGAATCAATTTGGCCAAACCTTTGGCGAGAAACTGATAAACGAAAAAGCTGAAGAAGTGCTTACAGGAACTGCTTATCAGGTTTATAAAAACGGCGGAAATATTGATGAATTAAAAACTGTGATTAAATCTGTTGGTATTTCTGACCCTGAAAAAATTCTGGGCTCGGCAAGAGTTTCACTGGCATGGAGAAAAAAGGAATACACAGTGTATGCCAAAGAAGTAGTAGATTATTTTAAAAAATTCCCCGAGCAATCTTCAGATTGGTTAAACATGCATGCCTGGAATTTTTATGAGCAGGTTACTGACAAGAATTATGTTTCAGAAGCAGTAAAAATGTCTAAAAAGGCTGTTGATACCAACCCAAACTATGCTTTGATGGATACCTATGCAGCATTGCTGCATAAGTCTGGAAATAACAAAGACGCCTTGGTTTGGGCCGATAAAGCCATTGCCAAAGGCAAAGAAGCCGAAGAAGATGTGAGTGGAACTGAAGAGTTGAAACAAAAGATAAAGCAAGTTTCTGCTAAGAAGTAATTCAAATGATGGCTTGGAGGATTTTTGTTTCTATAGCACTTTTCGTGCTGCAAACAGGTGTTTGCCACATTGCAAATGCGCAAAACAAAAAGCTATCTGCCACCATAGATTTTGCCCGTTATCGATTGAATGAAAAACAGAACAGGCTCAATCTCACACTTGCTTTCGACGTGGGTTCGCTCAATTTAGTAAAGCAAGCCGACAGCAGCTTTGAAGGAAGTCTCATGGTTTATCTGCTGGTTGAAGATTCGCTAAAAACATGGTACGCAGATAAATTCAGACTTAACACAGGCAAACTTGTTGATACTTTGAGTGGCTATTCCATCATGCAATTTGAAAAAGATGTGTTTTTGCCGGACGGAGAATTTGAAGTAAGCTTGAAGGCGCATGACGAAGCGGCGGATGAAAAAGACTGGACAGAAGTAAAATTTCCAGTCAATTTCGAGTTCTCCAAAGAAGTGATGAATATTTCAGACATCACGTTTAAGCGAAGAGAATACGGTTCAAAAGTGCTTTCTACCGATGTCTCCGGATTCTTTCCTGAATCTGACACCTTGATGACGGCCTATGCCGAAATATATGGTGCCAACAAAAAGCTTGGTGCCGATGAGCCATTTCTAACTTACATATCGTTTTATCCGGCACGTGGAAAGAAATCTATCCCAGGTTTTGGTACCATGAAGCGCATGAAGGCCGATTCCATCAAAGCCCTGGCAGCAGGTATAAATATAAAAAATCTACCGTCTGGAAACTATTATCTCAAAGTAGAGCTCAAAGACAAAGAGAATAAAGTGCTGGCAACCAACAATAAATACTTCCAACGAAGCAATCCTGCTGGAGACTCGCTTTGGAAAACCTTGAACCCAGTGACGCAGGCAGAACTGGAAGATAGTCCCATTTCGAAATTGAGTTTAAAACAGTTGAAGCTCTATACTTCCTCCTTGCAACCAATAGCTAATACAGCAGAAAAAAATACAGTTGAATGGCTGAGTAAGTCGGACAAAACCGGCGAAAAAATGAAAAAGTATTTGCTGGAGTTTTGGAAACGAAGAGACAAAGCCGAGCCGGAAAAAGCATTTCTAGAATATCGACAACGGGTCGACATTGCCCAAAAAGAGTATGGCACCCAACGCCTATTAGCTTATGAAACAGACCGTGGCCGTGTATTTTTACAATTCGGCAAACCAAATCTGATTGAAAATGAAACGTCGGACCGGTTTCGGCGGGCTATGGACTTTCGGAACAACATTCCTTATGAGGTTTGGTACTATTATCAAATAGACGAGCCCAAGCAAAACGATGTGATTTTTGTCTTTTTGCAAGAAAATAGGGCCAACAACAATTATCGGCTGCTGCATTCTACTGCCATTGGCGAAGTGCGAAACCGTGAATGGAGAAGGGTTGTGGAAGACAACATGACCACAAACTTCGATCGTTTGGACCCCAACGACAGATACGATCCGCAAGACAGAATGAGGTTTAGATAATCTGCCACTGATAGGCCTATGTTGTTGAAGTTTTGCGTATCCGAAAAACTTGTGAACCCAGCTTTTGTAGGATGGGTTTTTGTTTGGATCAATGTATTATTTCCCCTTACAGCCTCAGCGCAAACTTCAGACAATCAGCTATTTATTCAAAAATGGACAGTTGATCAGGGATTGCCACAAAACTCGATCAAGGAAATTGTTCAGAGCAAATCTGGTTTTCTCTATTTGGCTACAGAAGCAGGACTGGCTCGTTTCGATGGCTTGAATTTCAAGTTGTATAATTCAGACAATCAGCCAGTTCTCAAAAACAACAGAATTTCCTCATTGTATGAAGCACGAGACGGTACAATCTGGTTCACAAATACCGCCAGTCAATTAATTCGGTACAAAAACGGACAGTTTGAAGAGGTACTTTGCTTTCCTCAAGGCACTTTTATTATGAGTTTGGTTGAGGACAATCAAGGCAATCTACTTGGTGCCCGCCACGGTGCATTCTATACCTTAATATATAAAAATAGCAATTTTAAAAAGTACTCAATTCTTCAAAATAGCTCTATTCCACCTTTAGAATTGAGATCGAACGCTGTGATTTCCCATGATAAAAGTGTTTTGATTATGGGAAGAAAAGGATTGTACAGACTATTTGATGGCAAGTTAACTTTAGATGAACCATTTCAGGAAAGGTTTTTCCAGGAGTTAGAAATTCTGAACAAGACGTACAAAAATTTTGCCTTTATGTGCATCAACGAAGATCGCCAACAAAATCTTTGGCTTGCGTCGAACAGGGGAATAGTTAAATTTCAAAATGACAAAACAACTCAATTTTCCTTGCCCGCAGGCACCAATGTTGGCTTTTTGTCCAGAATTGTGGCCGACTCTCAAAACAATATTTGGCTTTCAAATACAATGGGGTTTCTGTATAAACCAAATCATGATTCATTGTTTCGCCCGTATTCTTCAGAAATAAAAAATGGCATTTTATGTGTTTTGCCTGACAATGAAGGAAACACATGGATAGGAACTCAATCTGATGGACTCATAAAAGCTACACCCAATCCTTTTAAGCATTTACCCATTCCCGATGGTTTTCAAAAAAGCATGCAGGCTGTTTTATATCGGCCTGCCGATTCATCCATCTGGGCCATTTCCAATTGTTCAGGCTATTTCTCTATAAAAGGCAGAAATCTGATTAAGGAGGAAGAGAATATTACAAAAACTTTGCGAGGCTGCCTTATTTCCCTTTGTTTGGACGCTAATGAAGATATTTTAATTGGTACTTCTTATGGGGCGATATACAAGCGCACCAAATATGGACTTAAGTGTCTTGCCCCACCAACTGATTTTCAAAATAGAGTTTATTCCATTTTAAATCACTCTAAGTATGGGATTTTGGTTGGTGGAAAGGGAATAAAAACCCTACAAAAGGACAGTATTTCACCCAGCCGCTGGTCTGTAGAAATGGCAAATGAAAGCATCTCAGCCTTGTTCGAGTCTAGCGATCACCGACTTTGGTATTCTTCTTTTGAATCTGTCGGTTTATTGCTGCCAGATGGAAAAGCACAGCGAATTAATGCTAAGAAATCTTCAAATTGGTCCGATCACAGGGGAGTGTTCGAAGGAAAAGATGGAACGATTTACTTCGGTACCGACGGCGGAGGTTTGGGTATTTTCAAAAACGACAAACTGCAATACCTTAGTTCAAAAAACGGACTCCCCAACAACGTAATCAGTTTTGTTTACGACAGTGGCAAAGGCTATTTAATAATAAGCTCAAACATAGGCTTGATAAAAATTTACACTTCGAGCCTCAATAAATTCCTTGAAGGAGAAACGCAAATTGTTGATTGTGGGCTCTATAATTCAAACCATGGTTTAATGAACTCCGAATTCAATGGAGGTTTCACGCCTTCAGGTATTTTGATTGACTCAAACCGATTGGTGCTTTCGGGTTTGGCTGGGCCTTTAGAGGTAAATCTGCCGCTATTGAACCGAACGTTGAGTTTGCCCAAAATATACCTTGAGCGAATCATTGACGAGAAGCGGGTTTTTGAAAACCCAACTTCATTTTCAACCTTGTTTGAAGGGCAACGTATTGAATTTCAATTTACTGCTCCGTCTTTTTCGCAAAACAAAAATCTAAGGTTTACTTATCGGCTCATTGGATATGACAAAGATTGGGTGAAAGCAGGTAGCAGTCGTTCGGCAGTGTATACCAAAATCCCCCCTGGAAAATATGAGTTTGAGGTAAAAGTTGGTTTTGAGAATGGCTTTGAAGGTAGCCAACCAATCAGTATACCAGTAGAGATTGTGCCACCCTACTACATGACATTATGGTTCAAGCTTCTCGGCGCCATTTTACTCTTGAGCGGTACTATTTATGCCACAGAAAGCAGACGAAGATCTGCCATTAAAAAGGTAAGTCAACAAGGTGCTTTCATGAAAGTGGTTCCCGATCTCATGCTCAAGCTAGATAATGAGGGTAAATATTTGGAGTATCTGGCCGGAAACGAGGCAGAACTGGTGATTCCTTTTGAAAAAATGCGGGGCAAAATTCCGGAAGAAGTGATTCCAAAACTGGCTCCAAAACTTAGGGAACAAATGCGGCTTGCCACTGAAACTGGCAAGGTTCAAAAGTATGTTTACCTGTTGAAATTTGACAACCAACCTACAAAAGCGTACGAATGGAGAATTGTCTCCATTAGAAATGGAGCGGAATATTTGCTCATCATTCGAAACATCACCAACCAGGCTACAACGCAACGCAAGCTTAGAAAAAACCAAGAAAAGCTAAATGATGCCTTGCAGGAAAAAACGACCTTGCTTCAACAGCTCACCGAAACTGAAACTGCACGGCTAACTGCATTTATAGATGCTCAAGAAACAGAGCGAAACCGCATTGCTCAAGACCTGCACGACAGCGTTGGTCAATTAATAAGCACCGCCAAACTTCAGGTAGGTATTTTGGAACAAGAAGTAGAAAAACTACCCGCAACAAAAAGCACCTTGTCTGCTATAAAGCAGGTATTGGATACTGTTAATCAGGAAGTCCGAAATATATCTTTCAATTTATTGCCGGCGAGCTTCAATCAGTTTGGACTTGTGGCAGCCTTGAAAGACCTGTTCAATAGCATTAAAATGACCACCAAAATAGAAGTATCTTTTTACCAAAATACTTCCTTAAACTTCCTTTCGCCCAGGTATCAACTTTACCTCTACCGCATCATTCAAGAAGCAATTAACAACATTGTGAAACATGCCCACGCAACTGCTATTGAAGTGCAAATCATAGAGCATGAGGACGGTTTGTTTGTAGAAATATCAGACGATGGAAAAGGTTTCAACCAAGAACAAGAATTGCAAAAAGTTGGCAGCAGTGGTTTGAAAAACATGCTGGCTCGTGCGCAGGTTTTGGGAGGTAAATTGAATTTTGAAACCGGGGCTGCCGGCACTTCACTTTTCATCCACATTCCAAAACCAATTTCTGAAAGTTGAGTTTACAATCCAACCGATTTACACCCGAATGACTTTAAAAGAAAACACGCAAAAAATCAAGATCATTCTAGCCGACGACCACAAACTTTTTATCGAAGGCCTGAAAACCATGATTTCGCAAATGCCAGATTTTGAAGTAGTTGCAGAAGCAAAAGACGGGGAAGAATTGATTCGAAAACTAAGGCTTTATTATGTCGATTTGGTTATAAGCGACATACACATGCCAAAATTGAATGGCATTGATGCTGTAAAGCAAATCCGCATGTTGTTTCCAAACATCAAAATCCTGATGATCTCCATGCAAGAAGAACTGAGCTACGTGAAAGCCTTGTTTGACCTTGGTGTAAATGGCTACTTGCTTAAAAATGCAAATCGAGAAGAGCTGGAAACAGCCATGCATAAAATTGTAGATGGAGGAAACTACTTCAGTTCCGACTTAATGTCAAGTTTGATGTCGGCAAAGAAGTCGACCGGAAACGGAGATGAAGAAATTGCCCTCACCCGCCGGGAAAAAGAAATTCTGACCCTCATTTCACAAGAATACAGCAACGCAGCCATTGCCGAAATGCTTTTCATTAGCCTGGAAACCGTGAATAGCCACAGAAAAAACCTACTTAGAAAACTGAATGCAAAAAATACAGCCGGTCTGGTAAAGTATGCTTTGTCGGTTGGCCTGGCGTGATAGTATCTGATTTTTAGTACCCTGATACAATTGTTGTCTATTCCCTTCTCCCCTTTTCAAGGGATGTTTATTTCCAATTTCCTGATGTATCCCCTTTTAAGGTGAGTTTAAAATTCACCCTTTTAGTTCTTCCATATACCCGCTTTGGTGATTGTTTGATCTGTAGATCCGCCATTCCTTTGCCAACGTCGAAAGCGATAAAAGTCGCAACCAAATTTACCTGTAATACACCAAATTTTATGTCAGAAATTCGCTATAACGCCTTGCAGGAACTTTCCAAAGGCAGCATTGCAGAGCACAAGAATGGCTCTCCGAAAAAAAGAATCTCCGAAATTTTCGGTCAAAATGTGTTCAGCCTCATGGTTATGAAGGAGTACCTCACCGAAGGCACTTATCTCCGCATAGTTGCTGCCATTAAAAACAACTCCAAAATTGACTTTTCTACTGCAGAGAATGTAGCCAAAGGCATGAAGAAATGGGCTACTGACAATGGTGTCACCCATTACACCCATTGGTTTCAACCTCTAACTGGCAGCACCGCCGAAAAGCACGATGCTTTTTATAAGCCTTCGCTCGACTTCACGGTCCAAGGCATGGAAAATCTTACAGCAGCCGAATTGGTGCAACGAGAGCCGGACGCCAGCAGTTTTCCAAGCGGTGGACTTCGCAATACTGCACAAGCTCGAGGTTACAGCGTATGGGATCCAACTTCGCCGGCTTTTATTTTGGAAACTGAAAACGGTAAAACGTTGTACGTGCCTTCCATCTTCATTTCATATACAGGTGAATCGCTTGACTACAAAACGCCACTCCTTAAAAGTGCAGAATTGCTAAACCAGTCAGCCACCAGGGTTTGCAGGTATTTCGACGAGAATGTGAACAATGTAATCGCTACTTTGGGATGGGAGCAGGAGTATTTTTTGGTCGACGAGGCACTTTTCCACGCAAGACCTGACCTTATGCTGACCGGCAGAACTTTGTTCGGGGCGGCATCTCCAAAAGGCCAACAATTGGAAGACCACTATTTTGCTACTATTCCAGAAAGGGTTCAGAAATACATGCAGGATTTTGAGCATGAGTGTTTGAAACTAGGTATTCCAATTCTCACCCGTCACAACGAAGTTGCTCCCGGTCAATATGAATGTGCGCCTATGTTCGAAGATTTGAACGTGGCCATAGACCACAACTTGTTGCTGATGGATGTGATGCAACGCATCGCAAAAAAGCATGGTCTCAGAGCATTGTTTCATGAAAAACCATTCGCAGGCGTAAACGGAAGTGGCAAACACAACAACTGGAGCATGGCTACTGACAGAGGCAAAAATCTACTTTCTCCTGGAAGTCAGCCAAGCCAGAATCTGTCTTTTCTAACATTTTTTATCAATGTGGTAAAAGCCATAGACACGCATGCTGACCTTTTGAGAGCAAGCATTGCAACTGCCGGCAATGACCACCGTTTAGGTGCCAATGAAGCTCCGCCAGCTATTATTTCTGTGTTCACAGGCTCATTGATAGAGCAGATTCTTGACCGATTCAGAACCGACGGCCCTCATGCTTTAGAAGATCACAAAGAAATCATCGACCTGCAAATCCCGAAAATTCCGGAAATCACAATCGACAATACAGATCGAAACCGCACTTCGCCTTTTCCTTTTACAGGCAACAAGTTTGAGTTTCGGGCAGTAGGCAGCTCGGCCAATTGTAGTGCAGCCATGACCGTGCTTAATTCCATAGTAGCTTCTCAATTGCAGCAATTTGGCGTTGATGTAGACAAACTGATTGCAAAAGGTCAGGTTAAGGAAGAAGCCATTATCCAAGTGCTGAAAGACTATCTGAAATCAAGTTACCACAGAATTTTTAATGGAAACGGATATAGCGAAGCATGGGAAAAAGAGGCTGCAAAACGGGGCTTGAGCAACAGGAAAACCACACCAGAAGCATTGTCGGCCTTTGTAAGTGAAAGCAGTATCGACATGTTTACCAAACTTGGTATTTTTAATGAGCACGAGGTGCATGCCCGCTATGAAGTGATGCTTGAACAATACATCAAACAGGTAGAAATTGAATCTATGGTTACATTTGAATTGGCACAAACCTACATCATACCCGGTGCAAGAAAATACCTTGGCGAGCAAATCAACATTTTGAAAGGCCTCAAAGAAATTGGGCTTGACAAAGCAGCCGACAACAGCAAAGGGGAAGTAGAAGAACTATGCACTACCATCGAAGACATTCTTCATCTCAGCAAAGCACTCAAAAACGCCACTGAATCGGCCCATCATGGTAAAACAGCCAATGAAATTGCTTCCGGTTTTGCAACCAAAGTATTGCCTTTAATGGCCAAATTGCGAATAGCCGCAGATGAATTGGAATTAAAGGTAGATGATGCAGCTTGGAAACTGCCGAAGTACAGAGAGTTGTTCTTTTTAAGATAATCAAAAAAGAATTGGCCTGCCTCTTTCGGGATTGCAGGCCTATTTTTCAACGTCATTTTACAGATTCGAAAGAGTTATTTTAAAAACACACCTATGAAAACTACAGAACTACCAAAATCAAAAACCAGAGAAGGTCTGCTGATCAACGAGCCTGTATCTGTCACCATGCAGGAACAAGATTATAAGTCCATTTTTTCAGCCATGCAGCTGAATAAAAATGGAATGCTTTCACTCAAAACTTTGACCAAAATACTGGCTGAAATTGGTATTAGCCATAAAGATCCTCGATTGAATCTGCAAAGTATGTACTCCAAAGTAGTTTGGGCCAATAGCGAAATGGAAGGTGTAGATGTTGAAATCAACTTCGGGCAGTTCAAAGAATTGATTCAAAAAAGTCAAGGAAGTTTGCTCAAAGATGCCATTCAAGGTAACTTGGTAATACCCAATTTCACCGATTTTGTAGAAGAAATTGGCAGTATTTTTCACGAATCTTCTAAAAATAAAGGAGGAAAAGTCGCCACATATATTCCTCAGCTTGGCAGGGTAAATCCTGAAAACTTTGCAGTAAGTTTTTGTACTATCGACGGTCAGCGCCATCATTTTGGCAACAGCAAAACTCCCTTTTGTGTGCAAAGCATGTGCAAGCCCATCAACTACTGCATAGCCCTTGAACAATTTGGCGAGGAGGCCGTGCACAAACATGTAGGCAGGGAGCCAAGTGGAATAGGATTTAATGGACTTGCACTGAACGACAAAGGTTTGCCGCATAATCCGCTCATCAATAGCGGAGCCATCATGACCTGTTCGCTCATAGGTCCAGAATGGGAAATGGCAGAGCGTTTTGACCATGTGTTGGATGTTTGGAGCAATCTGAGTGGTGGTAACCGGGCAGGATTCAACAACTCTGTCTACCTGTCCGAAAGGCAAACTGCAGACCGCAATTTTGCTTTGGGCTACTACATGAAAGAAAAAAAGGCATTCCCTGAAAACACAGACCTCATTTCAACTCTTGAATTTTATTTTCAATGCTGCTCCATCGAAGTCACAGCCGAATCTCTTGGCATTGTGGCTGCAACTTTGGCCAATGGCGGAATCTGCCCTATCAGCGGATTGAGGATTTTTCAACCCAACACGGTAAAAAACTGCCTGAGCCTCATGTCTTCTTGTGGCATGTATGACTTCAGTGGAGAATTTGCTTTTACCATCGGACTGCCTGCCAAAAGCGGAGTTGCAGGTGGATTAATGATCGTAGTACCTAATCTATTGGGCATCGCCATTTGGTCGCCTCCTTTAGATGAATTGGGCAACTCTGTAAGAGGAATTGATTTTTGCAAAAAGCTCGTGAATACATTTAACTTTCATGTTTTCGATAGCCTGGTGGGCAACTTCGACAACAAAAAAGACCCCCGCCAACAGAGAAGTCAAAGCAAAATTGACGGCGTTATTAGTCTATGCTGGGCTGCGTCAGAAGGCGACATCCAAGAAGTACAGCATTTAGTAGCAAGAGGCGTTGATATAAACATGGCTGACTACGATGGGCGCACTGCCCTTCACCTGGCTGCATCGGAAGGAAAGCAAAATATCGTTGAATACTTGATTGAAAAGGGTGCTATTAAAAATCCTTCAGATCGTTGGGGAAATACCCCGTGGGACGATGCGTTTCGAGGCAATCATGCTGAGATTGCAAAAATTTTAGAAGTGAATAATTGATTGACCCCAGCTTTTCTAACCCTGAAGGCCTGTAGCTTTCAGGGTTTACTTTTTTTCAAAGAGTTCAACGCCAAAAAAAGCCCCGCAAATTTTGCTGGGCTCTTTTCTATTGATTAAGGCAACTATTTGACTATCAATATCTTTTGCCCATGAGTGCCTTTTTGGGTTTCCAACAAAATGCGATACAAACCAGGTTTGAATTTCTTGGTTTGAACCAAAACCTCACCAGCTTGCTGTGGCAGTTTTGCTTGTTGCATCAATTTACCTTCTTGGCTGTAAATTTTATATCCAACCAATTTTTCTCCATTTGGAATTTGGACTATAATATCGTCACCTAATTTTACCGGATTGGGATAAACGAACAGCGCTTTGATGATTTTTGTATCAATATCTGTTGTTCTACCACTTGTAAAAACGGGTAGCGTGCCTGTATAATCTACGTTGTAATAATACCTGGCTCCAGCCGAATCGTAGTCAAGTCTTAAATTTTCGTTATCAAAAGTTATTCCTCCGCCTTCATACAAAGGCCAGTTTGAATCCAACCTCACGGTGTCAGCATTTACTGTCCATTTGGCCACTCTCCCACCCGACTGGCTGGTAGGGTAATCATCAGGTTGAATGTAAGGAGGCGTTGTTTGAATAATTTGCTGGGTAGTTGGCCCATAACCCCAATCAAAAATGGGTTCAACATAGCTGCCTCTTTCCTGATAAATGGCTTCTACCACATCGCCTTGAAGGTTGGTGTATTTCACTTTGTTTTGAGCCAGTTGCGATTTGTTAAGTCCATTTGCAGTAGTTACAGCGGTTTGAAAAGCAGCAAAATTGGCATGGTCTGCTTTGTTGGCAGCTTCTAATGCGAAACCACAAATGCTTCCTAAAACCCCCACATCAGTTACCATTTGACGGGTCAAATTATTGTCGTTTGTGGGCGTAGAAGGCAAGGCATTGTGCAAGCTACGAATGGCCATGAAACAGTTTTCCAATTCAACAAACACAGTGTTATTGACTCTAACCACATTCGCCGATGTTGGGTATGAAATATAGCTCTCGTTTCTATTCGCAACTCCGCTCAACTTGCTTACTGGCCTCATCGTCATTTTTACGTCTGAAGCCGAAAATCTTTGAATAAAATCAGTAGCCCAACGACTGTCCCATCTTTGAAATACGAATTTCACCAATGTGTCAATTTCAGCCGCATTTGTGGGCGTTTTCGTCATTTGAATCAACACATTTTTGTGCTGTACAAATTGATCATAAGGTTGTCTGCCCCTGCCTCGGTTTTGGTTGTAATACCGCCCGGTACCGCTCACCATCTCTGGCGCTTTCACAGAGTCGGCTGCATCAAATGTGCGTCGACCTACCAACTTCCAACTTAGAATAGCAAATGAACCGCCGCCCCAGCCACCATAAGGCATGTAAGCAGTGCCAAGGCTAAATCCTCTATCCTCATACTGCTGTTGATGCATAAAAGCAGGCACTTTGCCGTAATACGCTGCCTTCGCCGACCTGAATTCTGCAGGTAGGGTGATTTCTTTTTTGGCGATGAGCCATGTGTAGTGTGGCGGCCGATAGCTGCTGATGGCAGCGTGCACCGATTGAATGTATTCATTGCCTGTCCAGTAATTCTGGCCTAGTTTCCTGCTCAGGTCGCCAAACCAAAGCCAACCTAAGTAGTCGCCAGAATTTGCACTGAACACATTGTTAGCTTGGTTATTGGTTACACCAAACAAAGACACCCCTGCCGAGCGCATCTCGGGACCTGAGAACCAGCCTTGGGCATGATGAATAGCAATTTCAACTGCATAATAATCCAACACAGCACGTGCAGCTGCCTTTACTTCCGGGTCGGCTGCAAAGTCGAACAGGTTGAGCCAACCTATCACATTATAGGCATGATACTGGGTCGAATTCCACTCCGCAGCACCTCCGGTGTACAACCTTTTAGAAAATTCTAAAATCCACGTTTTGCTTTGAGCTAAACGAGCTTGCGCATCTGGAAACGATGCATTACCAGATGCATTTTGGGCAGCCAGATACCCGCTTGTTCTGGCCATATTGTTGTGGTTTTCAGTGCCTTCATCAGTCCAGGCGTTGTAGCTGTCGTTGCGGCTAAATATCCGACTCAGATACACTTGTTTGTTCTGAACCATTTGTGGCGCATTTGGAAATTGATTCATGATTCTGGCCATACCAGCCAAGGTAAAATGAAATGGACTGTTGTTCTTGAACCGATCAATCCGGGCATTCGATGTATCGTCGTTGTTGCCATATTTATGTAATCGGGCAATGACCTGAGGCCAGTTAAATTTTTCCGGATCGGAAGGATTGCCTGTATTGCCTACACCTGGAGGTCTGAGGTTCGCATAGCGGTCAGCTACTTGGTTCAGTAGCGAATTGGCTCTTTGCTGAAATTCCTGCTCATAAGTCTGAGCCATGGAAGAAAGGGAGAACAATAAAAATACTGCATACCATGCCAGTTTGAGATTCATCGATTTCATATTGGTGTTGTTTTATTTTCAGTTGCAAAGTAAATTTTTCAAACTATTCGTGCATCATTCAAACATTCTCATTCCTGTTCTTTTTTTGAACCGGATGCTTAGCCAAACAAATTTCCTTGAACTGGAATATGATATACCTGTCTATCAATGAGTTGGGCAGAATTGCTAAAATCTTTATTAATTTTTTGATTGATGGGATACTGCATCAATCCTTCCAGTGTTCTCGATGTCATGGCCAAAATACCATCTTGGTCA
Source organism: Cytophagales bacterium (assembly GCA_038205175.1). Classification (GTDB taxonomy): domain Bacteria; phylum Bacteroidota; class Bacteroidia; order Cytophagales; family Flexibacteraceae; genus JBBRCC01. The sequence continues at coordinate 28,783 of JBBRCC010000038.1, forward strand.
GGCAGTTGCTGGAGCCAATTCTTCTCCGTTTGTTCGTTCAAAATCACAGGCATCCTTTCATGCAAACCCTGCAAATCTACTTGTGCTTCTCTTGTTAGCATGCAGACTTGCTTCATGGTCTCTCCCTCCATGTTTTCGAACTCGTCGAAAATACCAGCAAAAGCAAATGGTCGGTAATCGGCAAACCGGACCAGGTATGGAACTTTTGTGCCTCCAATTGATTTCCATTCTATGTAAGCATCGGCCAACATCAAACAGCGGTTTCTGCTGATAAGTCGCTTAAATAATCCTTTGGACAACACCGTTTCGCTCCTTGCATTGATCACCGTTGACGATACACTCACGCCGCTATTGGAGGTAGGCTGAAAGCCCCATTGAAATGATTGAATACTGCCTGGCTCAGTTTGCGTAACAACGGGCACTTTGTGTGTTGGCGCTATGTTGAACAATGGCGTATCTACACCCACATTAGCCTTGGCATTAAATCTTTTTTCAAGCTCTGCAGTTTTCTTGGAAAGTGAAAATCGACCACACATAGACATTCGGATTTTGATCCACTGACACAAAGTAAGGCATTGTTTCCCTATCCTCTTCTTCAGAAATAAAAAAAGGTCTCACCAAATCTGGCGAGACCTTTTTAAATGAGGAAAGCAAATCTTACTTCACAATGTGTTTTGTGGAGAAGAATGTATTGGCACCGTTGAACACCACAGTATAAACTCCAGCTTTCAGATCTGGACGAATCGTGGCATTTACCCTGCGACCGTTGGCATTTAGTGTTTCTGAGAACACTTCTTTACCTACCAAGTCATACATACTTACTTTTACAGTTCCGGTAGCAATATGCTGACCAGCAATATTCAATTCCTGGCCATCGCTTGGGTTTGGATAGAGGTTGAAGCTTGCTTTTGCATCTTTTTCAAGCGTAAAGGTCACCGTGTTGTTACCAAACAAAATTTCGAAGCGAGAGTTTCCATGACTATTCGGATCTCCGCTTACAGTGAAATTGTAAATTGTTTCTTCAACAGCAATAGGCTCAATAGTTCCCATGTAATTGTCTCTTATGTACATAGAAACACCTGCACCCAATCCGCCAATGAATCTAAAGTCAAACTTGTAGTTTCCAGGATTTAAGACCGATACATTGGCTTTGATGATTTTAAAAGTGCCAATTGAACCAAAAGCATTGATAGCAAGGTTGCGTCCGTCTGGTGTTTCAGTGCTAAAGTTAATTCCAGGGTTATTCAGTTTTGGTGCATCCCACTGAGAATCATAGTTGTCAGAAGCTTCCTGGCGTTCATACATTATAATTTCGTCACGCTCAGTATTTGCTGAATTCGACAAACCTATCAAGAAGGCATTGGTGTATTCTTCGGTAGCTGTACGAAGAAACGCAGGATTGCTATTGGACTTAATTCGCTCGTCGCTGGCCATGTTACCTCCCGACTGAGCTACAACTAAGAAACCTTGGTTTGCTGGAATAAAACGGGTTGCACCGTTTGTGCCAATGCCGCCTGGAGTGCCAATTGCATAAGTAGCATAGGCTCCTGAACCTATCGTTTTGTTCCAGGTCCAGTATGTACCCAAAACATTGGTTCTGGTCCAGCCACTGCCGTTGGCTACATCCCAGTCTACAGCACTAGGGTAAGGGTTGGCCAGCAAGTTCCAGCCTGGGCCTGAACCTCCTACATAACCTAAAGGGTTGTGCGTTACACCAAAGTTGAACGAACCGTGGGTAATAGCTCCGGTATTATCCACTATCCTTGAATTTGAAAAGATTGCATTGTCGAAATATGCCCTGTAACCTTTACCTGCATTTATAGCCATAGTTGTGGGTATTCTCCAACCATTTTTCTCATTGGCATTCACACCATTAGCAGGGCTTGCGGTACCATCAAAGGTAAAAAAGTTGGTGCGGTTTGGTGCTACAGTGGTCGTGCTTGGTGCCACCAATGGCGTATTGATTCTGAAATCATCGCCCCAGTCAGAAATAGTTTGTCCTTGGATGCTGGTGCCAACAAAGTGCCAACCTGCAGCCGTTGAACTGTTGATGTATTTTTCAACTGTCCAGTTGGTGCCTAAAAGTTGCGTGGTGGCTGTAATATTCGGAAGTTGAGATACCCTGGCTGAACCTGATATAGAAGCACCTAGAATAATGTTTCCAGTAGCAGTAATGGAGGTGTTGGACAATATATCAATTGAGCTTCTTACCCTGAGTCTTCCAGAAGCTGCCGTAAAGTTTCCAGCAGGTTTGTTTACCAATAATGTACCAATGTCAAATAAAGCATTGTTTGTGGAAGAAAATGTTTGTGGAGCAGCAGCTGGAACGTTTATTGGACCTGGAACCGTGATGGGACCAAACTCTAAAGTAGTTCCTGTCAATGAACGAGTTCCACCATTGATGGCAATGTTTCCTTGTACTATCATCTTGCCTGATGGCTTGGAAATCGTGCCTCCTGACTGAGTAAAATTTCCTAAGCAAATTAAATCAGAACCAGCAGGCAATGCTAATGTGCCTCCATTTACTGTCAAATCACCTAGCGTTCCATGAGTTCCGGGGGATGTATTTGCAGTTAAAGTCCATTTACTATTGCCAGACATCGTTGTGCTGCCAATAGAACCTGTTTGACCTATGCCTGTATGAATCAACTCTCCGTTTCCTGAAATTAGCAGATTAGAGTTGTATGCTAATGGCGGATTTGAACCAGATGCTGAAATACCACCTGCACCACCATGTTCAACAATACCAGTGCCTGCAATGGTAAACAAAGTACCCCTGCAATTGATATCTCCGCCTAAAGGCCTGTAAAGTCTTCCAGCAGTAACCGTAATATTTCCAGCTGTAACCCAATGATTTGTGTTTGAAATGTTGTTTAGTGTGAGTGTGAACGAACCTGTCCTACTCAATGTAAATGAATTCAAACTTGGAACAATTCCAGATCCGCTGTACCATCCAGATTGAAAAGAGCCACCAATTGTACCAGTTCCACCGATTGTTAAATCGACAAGGCAACCGCCACCTCTGTTCATGCGACTCACATCATTAATTGAACCTAAAAAAGTAGCTGGCATTGGTGTGGCAGACGAACCATATTGCAATCGATTTCCTGGAAATCCAGTAAAATTTGTAGCACCGTGCACAATTATAGGATAAGTAATGGCATTGCCATTGTTTGCAAATGTGGTCTGAGAGTTACCAGCAGCCCCAAAGATGGTTAAGTTTCTAATTTTAGGGGCAATGGTTCTTTCAGTTTCTCCAAGTGGTAAATTCGAATTTGGAGTAATTTGAATTTCAAAATCAACATAGTCAGTAGCCCCAACCCCCCACTGAACAGGGTTTGAGTTTAGAGAACCACCTGGAGCAAAATTTCTAAGTGGCTGACCTGAACCAGCTGCCCAACTTTGAGCAAGTAAAAGAAATCTGGTATTTGCTTGCATAATAAACCTCGGCCCTGTTACGGGGGTTGGTTTATTGTAATATCGTGCAGTAAATGTTCCTCCCGTAGATAGGTCTGTTGCGTTTCTCCTAACAGTAATAGTTCTTCCAGTTCCAGGAACGATTTTTAACAAATCGTTTGGTGTTGTTAAACCTGCCCTGGTATCTTCTAATGCGAAATTGTAATACGATGTAGCTGCAACATTCTGATCAGATAAACCGGCATATCTTATGGTACTACCATCTTGAAAATCTGTTGTTGCTCCAGTATTTGTTTCAACAGTACCACTTCCAATTTTGAACGGACTGATTGTTGTTGTTGTCGCATAAGCATTGTGCAAAACCAGCCTGGTTGGCTCAGCAACAGAAATGATACCGATAAAGTTGTCTGAGTTATCCAAAAGCGTGCGACCTCTCCAAGCCGGATTAAAACCACTTCCAGTTATGATTGATGAACCTGCAGTAAGATTTAATGTTCCTGCATTTCCGGAATAAACAGGTCTGAAAAAGGAAAATGGAACTTCCGCTAAATCTTCAACATCTGTTCCCCCAAAAGTGGTCAAAACTATATTCTTATCATCTATCACTTGCTCAACAACTCCAATAAGCCCGCCAGTTGTTTTATAAAGTATGGTGCCAGTAATAATGTCGTCACTTCCAAGACCTGTAAAGTTAGCATTACCATCGCCCTCTATTGTAGTGTTTCCTGATCGTGAGATTAATCCTTGACCTACGCCGGTTGTTCCTGGTTTCCTAAAGTTGTAATCTCGGAATATTTCAAGAGTAGCTCCATTTGCAACAGTAAGTTTTAAGGCATTGTGTTCTAATTGTCCCACCACAGCTGTTCCACTACTGATTACGGGTAGATTGGTGACAGGACCAAATGGAGCATCTGGCTTGTTCGCATTCAAAACGACTAAATGATTGGCTGCTCCAGGTAGGTTGGGAATAAAAATCTCATTTGGACTTTTTTTCCAATTACCAGGGTTAAACCAATCAGAATTGGAGTCTCCAGTCCAGAAATATGTCGGATTATCTGGTAGCACACCACCAGTTATGCCAAGAACAAAACTTTGGGTACCATTAGGAAGCTGGAAATTGTTGGTTTTAAACTGCGGGTTAGACCCTTTTGCAGCTATGGCACTTACGCCAAATTTTTCCCATAAACTGGCAGTTGTATTCCATCTGAAAACAGCAACATCACCCTGGGATACAGGAAAATTATAATCGCCCGGCACCCGCCCTGTAATGGCTAAGTTGGTATTAGCGGATCCCATATTGTTGGTGGTTACGTCAAAAATAAACTTAGACCTCCTATTAGCAGCAATATTGGGGATGTTGTTCACTGTTGTTATCACTCCACCAGCGTGTTTTCTAAAAGTAACTTCAATGGTAGGGTTAGCTGGTGCCGAACCTGTTACTTCAATGTCAATAGGCCTATAGAGTTTGGTTTGGACAAATCTGGCATTTCCTGGAATTGTGGTATTGATACCTGGTTCAAGAATAAACCCTGAATTGACGGCTACCACTGTTCCAACATTGGTAACTACGCCCAAAATCTCAACAAATAAGGGGTCGCCTACCTGCAAATCGTTGATGAAACTGGTGTTTCTAGAACCTCCTGAGGTGTTGATTGGTATTAAAACCCGAGTTCCGATGGTAATACCGAAAGACTGCGGCGTTGAGGAGTTTACAGCATTTAATCTTCCATTTGCAAACACCTCCTGGAAATCTGACGCAAAAGTTGGGTTATT
>JBBRCC010000039.1:0-33818 GCA_038205175.1 Cytophagales bacterium
TTTCATTTTAAGCCTTCTTGAGCCCTGACGGGGCGGTATATGCTATCGATGGGTAGAGCCCGTCGATGTCGAGAGCCTAAGTCTTAGGCTTTTTCAGTACTCAGGGCTTCACACTTAGGGCTTCACACTCAGGGCTTCACACTTAGGGCTTCACCCTAAGTTAACATATTACGCCCTTTCAGGGCTAGCTTTCATTTTAAGCCTTCTTGAGCCCTGACGGGGCGGTATATGCTATCGATGGGTAGAGCCCGTCGATGTCGAGAGCCTAAGTCTTAGGCTTTTTCAGTACTCAGGGCTTCACACTTAGGGCTTCACACTCAGGGCTTCACCCTAAGTTAACATATTACGCCCTTTCAGGGCTAGCTTTCACTTTAAGCCTTCTTGAGCCCTTAAAGGGCGGTATATGCTATCGATGGGTAGAGCCCGTCGATGACGAGAGCTTAAGTCTTAGGCTTTTCCAGTACTTAGGGCTTCACACTCAGGGCTTCACACTTTGGGCTTCACCCTAAGTTAACATATTACGCCCTTTCAGGGCTAGCTTTCACTTTAAGCCTTCTTAAGCCCTGACGGGGCGATATATACTATCGATGGGTAGAGCCCGTCGATTCGGAGTACTTAGCGCACTGTGACTCGTGTGTGCCGCATGAGCGAAAAGGACAAGTTTTTGGCCAACTGTCCTGACCCGGATTTAATGCTGAATCTAAATCGATATTTGGCCTAAAAGCATGACCTCAAACTTTTACTTTGTCTCTTTTCTCACCAATTTGCCGGGGTGAAACTTAACTACAAAGTGTATGGTGAAGGATTTCCATTGGTGATCCTTCATGGTGTGTTTGGCTCGGGCGACAACTGGACTACCCTGGCCAGAAAATTTGGCGGGCAGTATAAAACCATTGTTCCAGATTTGCGCAACCACGGGCGATCGCCCCATGACCCGGTTTTCAACTACGATGCCATGGTCAAAGATTTGCATGAGCTGGTCGAAGATTTGAAAATACCTGAATTTCACCTCATTGGCCACAGCATGGGCGGTAAGGTGGCCATGTTTTTTGCTGAAAAATATCCAAAAATGTTGCGCAAACTGGTGGTGGTAGACATAGCACCCAGGCAGTACCAACCTCACCATCAGGAAATTTTAGCCGGATTCAAGCAGGTAGATTTAGCCAATACAAGTTCAAGGCAAGAAGCTGAAGAAGCGATGGCTACAAAGATAACTGAGCCCGATGTACGTCAATTTTTGCTCAAAAACCTATACCGAACCGAAGCGGCCACTTTTGACTGGCGGGTGAATCTGCAAGCCATAGAAGCCAATATTGAAGAAGTGGGCAAGATTTTTTCAAACCCCGAACCTGTTGCTGTTCCCACTCTTTTCATTCGAGGTGGCCTTTCAAAATATATTCAGGAACGTGACGAAGCAGATATTGCCAAACAGTTTAGCCAGTCTCAGATTGAGACCGTTGCCAACGCAGGTCATTGGGTGCATGCCGAACAACCGGAGGCAGTGTTTGAACTTGTGAAGGATTTTCTGAACGGGTAAAAGCATGCTGAAGAATTATTTTGTAGTTTTCAACCCATGCTAAACAGAAGAAAATTTATTGAGAAAACCTCCCTGGCAGGGCTAGTTATGGGCGGTTTGCCGCTCATGGTGTCAAGTGCGCCTAACGTTGAACTGCCAGCAGATAAATTGTTTCATCCTTACGCCATAGCCATGTGGGATTTTAGCTGGCTAGAACGCCGTTGGATCGGTGGTGGTTACGAAGATTGGAACAAAGCCTTGGATGAATTGGTGGAGCGAGGTTACAACGCCGTTCGCATCGATGCATATCCACATTTGGTATCCGAAAATCCAGCAAAAACCTGGGAGTTGATTCCGGTTTGGAATCAAAACGATTGGGGTGCGCCTGCCATGGTGAAAGTACAGGTTCTTCCTTCGCTCATTGAATTTATCCAAAAATGCGGCGAAAGAAAAATCAAAGTGGCGTTAAGTACATGGTGGCGACAGGATAGGCAAAAAACCTACATGAAAGTAACTGATTCAGCCTCGCTCGCATCAGTTTGGAAACAAACGCTGGATTTATTGGCCAAAGAAGACCTGCTGAAACACATTATGTATGTAGATTTAAGCAACGAGTTTGCGCTGAAAGTTTGGACTCCTTTTCTACAAAAATCCCTCAAAAGAAACAGTGAGGAGGGCAAAAAATGGATGAGCCAATCCATTGCACTTTTGCGGCAGCACTACCCTTCCATGCCTTTTACTTTTTCAATTTCCTCAGAATTTGACACTTTCACAAGCGAAGATGTTTCTTATTTAAGCTTTTTGGAACTGCACATTTGGATGACTTCCTTTTCAGAGTTTTACAAACAGGTGGGCTACAATTTTGAAAGGTTCAAAACAACGGGATATGCAAATTTGGTTGCAAAGGGAGAAGCATTGTACCAAAGCAAACCCGACTATTGGAAACAAAAACTAAGAAAAGGAGTAAAACTTGGCGTGGAATGGAGCAAACTAAGTGGCAAACCCTTGATGACTTCGGAGGGTTGGGCCGTGGTAGACTACAAAGACTGGCCCATGCTGAATTGGGATTGGGTGAAGGAACTTTGCGAAATTGGTGTAGCCGAAGCTGCGCTTTCGGGCCGTTGGGTGGCGCTGTGCACCAGCAACTTTTGCGGACCCCAATTTAAAGGCATGTGGAACGATGTAGCCTGGCATAAAAAGCACACCAAAATGATTAAGACATCGCCGGTGCACAAAGACCTGGAATACTTTTTTAAAGGCTGAAAAACTTGTCTTCTTCCATCACTTGATGGTAGGCATCGCCTATTAAGCCCGCACTTTTGTCCCAGGTATTCGAAAATGCATATTCCTTCCTGCTCATTATGAGGGATGGTTCGTGCAAAGATTGTAAATTATTGAGGCTGTAGCGCACCATGTTCACAAATTCATCTGCCGTTTCAGAAAGCAGAAGGTATTGGCCACATTCTTCCATGGTTTGAGTTTTTATGGCAATCGTTGGCTTGCCTGCAGCCAGGTATTCAATTATTTTTCTGGGAAAATTGCCCGTTGTGAGCTCCGATATTTTCTGCGGATGAATGCACACATCGAAACCATGTATATAGGCAGGCAGTTCTTCAGGGCGTTTTAAACCAAGAAAATGAACATTGGGCATTTGTTTCAGCACAGATTGTGCAAAAGTTTCATCGGCTGAACCCACAAATACCAACTGTGCTTCCGGTATTTCTTTTGCTAGTTTTTCCAACAAAAGGTAATCTAAATTGCTCTGGCTCAATGCACCTACATAGCCAATTTTGGGCCCATGAATGGAGGCCATATCTGATGGCAAAGCAAATCTATCCTTAGAGAAAAGACTCAGTTCACAACCCTGCCCAACATCGAAACTATTGGTGTTAAACTCCCTTGCATAATCGGCCAGCGTACCTGAATTGGCTGCAACCATGTTCACTTTGGCCATAAGTGCATGCTCGTGTCTGGGACCATGTCTCAGGTTCGACTTTATGGCGAGCATGTAATCTCTCAAATAGTAGATATAAGCGTCGTAGTCTAGGTATTTGGGCAAATAAAGCCCTCTGATAAAATCGTTGTCGTTAATTAAAACAATACGCTGCATACCCAGAAACTGAATCATCTTCCTCAGTTCAACACTCAGGTTTTTGATGTTTTGGTTGCTAAAATAGTCGTGAATGGTTGCAACCGGAATGCTGTTGATACTTTTGAGAATCACCCTCGGATTGTAGACAAACAAATTTGGCGAAACTTCTACCATTTCTTTTTGGCCGGTTTTTACGGCCAACAACCTGGATTGAACCGTCGGGTCGTCCCGTTTCAAAAAAGCGCTGAGGTAATCGAGAGCCCGGTTCACAAACAAAACCTTATTTTTCTTTGCAAACTCCAATGCCAGGTCTTTAAAATTAAAGCCAACAGCATTGTCCCAGGGTTGGTAGCTGAAAAGTACAATGTCCCTGTTTTCGAGGTAATGGTGCCTCATAATGTTTGCATGTGAAGCTGTAAAGTAAATAGCTTGAAGTTATTCATCAAACTGTTTTGAATATCCACGATTTCCAGATTCCGAGTTTTTGACATAAATATCTACTAAAATCAAAAAGTAGATAAGTATCAAAGGCCCAATAATGAGACCCATTAAACCAAAAAAAGGAATCCCGATCAACACACCTAGAATGGTAATAAGCGGTGGAACGTCGCCCATTTTTTTGGCAAGAATAAACCTGAGCACATTGTCAATGTTTGTAACCAACAAAGCTCCCCAGATCATAAGCCCCCAACCGTTGTAATCGTTTTCGCCGAAGATGCCCAAAAGGCCGGCTGGAATCCAGATCAAAGGTGTGCCCACTACAGGAATAAAAGAGAGAAAGAAGCCAACCAAGCCCCAAAAAATTGCATCAGGATAATCGAAAAGCCAAAAACCAAAACCCAATAAAGTAGCCTGAATAAGGGAAATAATGCCTTGGCCAGTCACATAAGCATCGATTGAAGTTCGAAATTCATCCCTCAGCCTGTCAATGTCTTCTTTGGCCAGAGGAATGTAGCGATACATGGCCTGGTGAAATTCGTCTTGTTTGTAAAGCATAAAAAACAACAGCACATACATCATCGAAATATTGATAATGATGCCAGAAGCCTGATCTATGAGGGAAGAAAACAAGGAAGAAATAAACTGACCTCCGCTTTGCAAGAAATTTTTAACCACATCTGGTGTTAGTATTTCAATAGGCAGCATGGACTGAAGTGCTTTTGCAAGGTGCACCAGTTCTTCGTGGTTGTTGGTGTAATACAAAAATTTGTTGGCCAACATGATTGAAAAAGTAAGTATGGGCAAAATGATAACCACAAACGAAATAAGTAAAATAGTCAATATATAGAGCGTTTTACTCCTTCCCTTTTCTCTTACGTTCTCAATAAACCAGTTCTTGAAAACGGCATACATAATTAGAGCACCTACAAAGCCAGCCTGAAAAGGCCATAGGGCATATAGTATAAAACAGCCCAAAATCAGTATTACAATTTGCAGTATTAAAGCTGATTGCTTTTCTGAATAAATGTTTTTTTTCATAGGGTATTACGCTGCTTTAAAACCTGTACAATATCTTTCAAAGATAGCTGCTGCGAACGAAGCAAAACCAAAAGGTGAAAAACCAAATCGGCAGACTCTTCAATCAATTTTTGTTTGTTACCCTGCACGGCTTCCAAGGCTGCTTCCAACCCTTCTTCCCCTACTTTTTGCGCCATGCGGGCTACACCTTGCTGCTTTAGGCTTTTCACATACGATTTGGTTTCTGAAGTGTCTTCAAACCTTTGATCGATCACTTGTTCCAGATGACTTAAAAAGCTAAAATCACTTTGAGATGCGTTGCCAAAGCAGGAATTTGTGCCCGTATGGCAAGTAGGCCCATGAGGAACTACGTTGTATAAAATAGCATCCTGATCGCAGTCGAGCTTGTAATTCAAAAGTTTCAGGGTATTGCCCGATGTTTCGCCTTTCATCCAAAGCCTGTTTTTGCTTCTGCTAAAAAACACCATGAAACCGGTTTCCAGTGTTTTTGTCCAAGCTTCTTCGTTTTGGTACCCAAGCATAAGTACGTCGCCACTGGCATGATGCTGAATTATGGCAGGAATGAGACCATTATCTTTCGAGAAATCAGGTATTTCGTTCACAGTTTTAAAAAGTTTTGAAGAATTTGAGCACCTAAACTTCCACTCTTTTCAGGGTGAAACTGGGTGGCAAAAAAATTGTCCCGCTGCATAGCAGCAGAAAATGGCACTATGTAATTTGCCATGGCGGTAGTGCTTGCATGCAATGGCACAAAGTAGCTGTGTACGAAATAAACATAACCAGCCTCCTCGATTTGAGTCCGGTTAGAACTCACAGAACGTGTTTCGATCAGATTCCAGCCCACATGCGGAACTTTGAAATCAAGGTGTTCCGGAAATTTCTTTACCAGCGCATCAAAAATTCCCAAAGCATCTGTATCACCTTCCTCTGAATGCAAACACATAAGTTGCATGCCGAGGCAGATTCCGAGCACAGGTTGGGTAAGCTTTGGAATAACCTGATCAAGTTTTGAAAATATCAATTGTTGCATGGCAGCTTTGGCATGGCCAACTCCTGGAAAAATGACCTTGTCCGCTGCATAAATTTCATCCGCCTGATTGCTCAAAACAGCTTCGTGACCAAGCCTGCTTACCGCCATTTTGACTGAAGCAATATTGCCTGAACCATAATCTACAATGACCACCTTCATAAAGTTTTCTTATTTATACTACCCCTACTTTTACTTTTAATCAATCTTTCATGGTAGTTTAGCCACCTTCAATTTGTTTTGCACCGCATTTGCAAACCTGCAACCGGATATTTTGGCAATTTTCGATATTTTTTTCAGTTTTTCGGCCTCAGATTTGCTTGCAACATCGGCTGCCGGTCAAAATTTATTTCAAAGCCATCCTCCAAACATCATAAATTCAATTTCTAAAAGGCATGATTAAAAACCTCTCGACAAAAGTTACTGAAAAGATTGCCGAGCTTCTGGAGATTGAATTTCCCATCAAGGAAACCACGCAACTGCCTGCCCTTTCGGAAGAAGCAGAAAAGCAAAGTCCTGCCCGGTTTCTTGCGGTTCTGAAAGAAAGTTTGCTCACCCAAAATGTGTCGCTTATTGAAAGCGGACTCTCAAAAGATGAATTGACTTTTCACATTAGACATCTAATGACCCCTTGCGTACTTTTTAAAAGTGTGCCACTCGGTCATACACCAGAGATTTGGATTTTATATGTAAACAGGTACGACGAACCTTTCTTTTGGTCCTCTGCTACTGGCGAAGACAAAAAGCTGGATGTTACCCGATTTACTCCTGAAAAATTCGAGAAAGTATTTGATCAGCACAACATTGATGTTCGAAATAAATACCTGCTATTAGGTCTATATCCTTGGGAACCATTGGCCAGCAAGAACATCAGGCACCATGAAGACGACAGTAAACAAAAGAAAGAACATGAGCACGACTCGCCCCTAAAAAGACTCTTCCGCCTGCTTCGCAACGAGAAAAAAGACATTGTCTACATCTATATTTATGCTGTGGCTGTTGGTCTTATCAGTCTTTCGTTACCTCTGGGCATTCAAGCCATCATCTCACTTATTTCTGGCGGTCTGGTTTTCAACTCGGTAGTTGTACTCATTAGTTTGGTGATTATAGGCGTGCTACTTAGCGGTGGCCTGCAAATCATGCAAATAACGCTTGTCGAAATTTTGAGGCGGCGGGTGTTTGTAAAAGCAGCGTATGAATTTGCATACCGCATTCCCAGACTTAAAAAAGAAGCGCTAAAAAATGAATATGCACCTGAATTGGTCAACCGGTTTTTTGATGTTGTAACCATACAAAAAAGTCTTCCCAAGTTGTTCATCGAGTTAATTGCAGCAGTGATTCAAATATTTTTTGGACTTATTTTGCTCGCTGCTTACCATCCTTACTTCATTCTTTTTGGCATAGCACTCCTTATTTATCTGTATGTATTTTTCAGAGTAACTGGCCCCAAAGGCCTCGAGTCGAACATCAGCGAGTCATTCTACAAGTACAAAATTGTTCAGTGGCTCGAGGAAATGGCCAGAGTGCTGCCAAGTTTTAAAGATGCAGGCAACAGCTCACTTCCTATTCAAAAAACAGATGTTCTATTAGGCAACTACCTTTATTACAGAAAACAACACTTTAAAGTTCTCGTTACCCAGTTTGCAAACCTCATTGGTTTCAAAACACTGGTTACAGGTGGCCTTCTTATATTAGGAACAATATTGGTGGTAGATCGCCAAATTACCTTAGGTCAATTTGTTGCATCAGAAGTTGTCATTATCTTGCTAGTTCAGGCCGTTGAAAAAACCATTCTAAGCATGGAAGTGGTGTATGACTTGCTCACTGGTTTAGACAAAATTGGTTTGGTAACAGATTTACCTATAGAAAGGCAAACTGGATTTGTGAGCGGGTTAGGCAAGCACAACAAAGGCATTCAACTTGAAATTCACCATTTTGAACTGACCTTGCCGGCAGATAGCAGAAAAAAACTATTCCTGAATGATGTACTCATTAACCCGGGTGAAGTAGTTGCTTTTGCAGGCCTTCGGGTACACGAATCCCAATTGTTGGCAGATGCCCTTTCGGGAGTTTTGAGTGAGTACAAAGGCTCTGTTGCATTCGACAGTTTGAGTATAAAAGACTTAAATCTAATGTATTTGAGAGACTATATCAACAGGTTTAATGGTAGAGGAGATCTGTTTGACGGCACCATACTCGAAAACATCACCATGGGCAAACCAGGAATTTCGCAGGAAGACTTAATTGAAGTATTGCACGAAACAGGCGTTTCTGACTTTTTGGGCTACTTGCCTGAAGGACTTTCAACCCATCTTCCGGCTGAAACAAAAAATTTTCCAGCTGACTGGATGGATAAAATTGCCTTGGCAAAAGCATTAATAGACAAACCCAGATTATTGGTTGTGAGCAATTGGGATCTTGATTTTCCGGCAGCCGAAAAACAGCAAATGCTTAAGAAACTGATTCAAGGCAGTTGCCCCAAAACCATCGTTTTTATAACGAACGATGAATCGGTGCTGCCTCACTGCGAAAATATATTTCTTTTCGACAAAGGTGAGATTAAGCACCATGGTAGTTATAATGATATTAAACCGCATTTAACCTAAAAACCATGCTGAACATATCGAAAGATCAAATAGAAAAGAACATCAGTGGCATGCCACTTACAACGCTGAACACCCTGAGCACCCCACAAAATGGCAGGGTTTTGGCCAGGTGGATGGTTGGCATATCCGTTTTTCTATTCTTATGCTTGTTTTTGCCCTGGCAGCAAAATATCAATGGAACTGGAACAGTTACTGCTCTTTCGCCAAAAGATCGACCACAAACCATTCATTCTGCTATCCCAGGTCGAATAGTTGAATGGCGTATTCAAGAAGGGCAATTTGTGAACCAAGGAGATACCTTGCTCATTTTAACAGAGATCAAAGACGATTATTTCGATCCTCAAATTCTAACCCGATTGCAGGAACAGCTCACCGCCAAAAGACAAAGCATAAACGCTACCCAGGATCAAATCGTAGCCATCAAAAATCAACTAGTAGCATTAAAAGACGGCTTAAATTTCTCGCTTCAAAAGTTGAACAACAAAGTGATTCAGGCTAGACTGAAAGTAGCCAGCGACAGCATTGATTTCGAAGCTTATAAAGTAGAATATGCCATTGCCGAACTACAGTTTAATCGCTACAAGACTTTGTTTGAAAAGGACGGTTTAATTTCTCAAACTGATTTTGAGCGCAGGAAGCTAAAACTTCAGGAAACCTTAGCCAAAAAGATAAGTGGAGAAAATAAATATGTGACCACCAAAAACGAGTTGCTGAATGCTAAAATAGAGTTGAGTTCTATACAGGCAGACTATGGCGACAAAACTTCAAAAGCTGAATCTGACCTTGGTTCAAAAATGGGCTATCTGGCCGAAGCTGAAGGCGAATTTTCGAAACTCACAAACAAATATGCGAGCGTGAGCATTCGAATTGACAATTACCACCTTCTTGCACCACAAGACGGCTATATTGTAAAAGCATTGAAGGCTGGTATTGGGGAAACCGTAAAAGAAGGTGAGGCAATTTTTACTATTCAACCTGACTCGCCAAAAATGGCAGTTGAATTGTATATAAGAGCAATGGATGTGCCACTGATTGCCAAGGGAAGAAAAGTAAGATTGGAATTCGATGGCTGGCCAGCTCTTCAGTTTTCAGGTTGGCCGAGTGTGAGTGTGGGTACATTTGGGGCAGAAGTGGCTGTTATTGATTTCGTAAATAGCCCTTCGGGAGAATACAGAATTCTGGCTATTCCAGATCAGGAAGCTATGGAAATATGGCCAAAACAACTGCGATTGGGTTCTGGCGTATATGGCTGGGTTATGCTCGACGATGTGCCGGTTTGGTACGAAATCTGGCGACAACTCAATGGTTTCCCGCCTAGTCTGAAATCAGAACCGGGTGCTCCAGGTTCCCCAAAACCAAAAAAGTAAACACCCTTGAAGATTTTCAAACCCGAAGTAATACACAACCAAATATTGGTTTTATTGGCTTTATTGAAAAGCAAGAAATGTTTGCGTGGCTTAATTTGCACTTTAGAAGAGACGGAAAAAGGAATCATTACTTTGTTTTTTTTCCTGCTTTCTTCCTCCTCAAGTTTTGGCCAATTGGTTCCAGTGCCAACCAACAAGCCATTTAGGCTATCCTCATTTTACGAAATAATATTTAAAAACCACCCTGTTGCCAATCAGGCTAATCTGATGCCGGAAATTGCCAAACAAGAATTGCGTATGGTCAGGGGAATGTTTGACCCGAAAATTGGTGCAGACTTTTTGCAGAAACAATACGACAACAAGGAATATTACAACAACTTAGATGCCTATTTGAAAGTACCTGTTTGGACAAATACTGATTTAAAAGTTGGCAGAGAACGAAATACAGGGGTTTTTCTAAACAATTCAGACAACGTTCCAGAAGGTGGTCTCACGTATGCAGGCATCGAAGTTCCTATTGGGCAAGGTCTTTTCATCGACCAGCGAAGAGCCATGCTGAGGCAGGCGCAGATATTTCAAACCATAGCATTAGCCGAGCAACAGAAAATGCTCAACAAGCTTATTCTCATGGCTGCAAAAGATTACTGGAACTGGTATTTTAGTTACCGACAGCTGATTTTGGCTGATTCTGCATTTTTGTTTGCCCAACAAAACTACAACGCTGTTAAGCAACGAGTTGAGCAAGGAGATTTAGCCAATATCGATTCGGTAGAAGCAAAGATTTTCCTGCAAGATAGAATCCTTTTGCTCCAGCAAAGTAAGCTGGACTGGCAAAATGCCTCCCTGCAACTGGCAAATTATCTTTGGCTCGACAACAAGCAGCCCGCTGAATTGGCCGACGATGTTTTTCCTGAAATAACACCAGAACAAGCCATTCTCCCTTCAGAAGCTGTTGTAAATGAACTGTTTGAGTTTGCAAAAACTAACCACCCCGAATTATTGCAAGCCAGAGGGAAAATCAATCAACTGGATATCGACAGGCGATTAAGCGTTGAAATGCTAAAACCGGTATTAAACATTCAATATAACTTTTTATCCCGGCCCGATGGCACCTTTTCCGAGTTCAACTTGTTGCAAAACAACTACAAAGCAGGTGTTAACTTTTCGTTTCCGCTTTTTCTCAGGAAAGAGCGGGGCAAGCTGCAATTGGTGAAAACAAAATTATTGCAGACTCAAAACGAACTTTCTCAATTGAACAGAGACATCATTACCGAGCTAAACCAAAGCTACAACAACATTCGAAACATGCGCAATCAACTCGACGTGATAAACAGAATGGTTTTTAACAATAATATTTTACTCAGAGGCGAAGTACGTAAGTTTGAAAATGGGGAAAGCTCTTTGTTTCTTGTCAACTCCCGACAGAGTAAATTCATAGAATCGCAGGTCAAACAAGCTTCATTGATCAGCAAACTTCAAAAAGAAAAAGCCATGCTGTTTTGGGCTGCAGGTGCCAATGAATTTTCAGGAATGGGCAAATAGGCCATCCACATAAATAATCAGGTATGCGAACAAGCCCCCAACTTCATACCCGTTTTGCACCAACGCCGAGTGGCTACCTTCACCTTGGAAATGTTTATAACTTCATACTAAACAGGTTGTTGGCGAAAATAAGCGGTGGCACCACGCTACTCCGCATCGACGATAATGATGATGCGAGATCCAACCCTGTTTTTCTCAACAACATATTTGAAACGCTGGATTTCTTGAGTCTTGATTATGAAACGGGCCCGTCAGGTGTTGAAGATTTTCAGAAAAATTGGTCTCAAGTTCTTCGACGTGAGCATTATGCCAAGGCGCTTCAACAATTGTCAAATTCACAGAAACTCTTTGCTTGCCAATGCAGCAGAAGCCAACTTGCTGCAAGTGGAGAACAAAACAAGTACAATGGCACTTGCGAAAATGTAGGCATTGCGCTTGATCAGCCAGATGTAGCCTGGAGAATAAAAGTGCCCCAGGGAACCCAGATCATAATCCATGACCTCATCATGGGTGAAACCAAACTGGAAATTGACCGAACACCAGGAAGTTTTATTGTTCGACGAAAAGATGACATTGCTGCCTATCAAATCAGCTCTTTGGTCGACGACATACATTTTGGCATCAATGCCATTGCCCGGGGCTCAGACTTACTGGAATCTACAGCGCAACAGATGTTTTTGGCCAAGCATTTGGGTTTTGAACCGTTTTCAAAAACACACTTTTGGCACCACCCGCTTTTATCAGATCAGGATAACAACAAACTATCCAAATCGGCAGGAAGTCTGGCATTGAAAACTTTGCAGGAGAAGGGAACCTCTGTGGCTTTTATTTATCAATCTTTTGGCAAATGGCTGGGCATTCAGCAGATTGAAAAGTTGAAGAACTTTCAAGATTTGCTCAAAATCTTTCAGGAATCTAAAAATTCAAATCTTCCAATTTTCACTTCTGCAAACAACTTAAAACCTAATTCTCAAAATTAATCGTACCTTTAAGTATGATTTTGAGATTGCACGGTTGGGCTAAAATAAAATACTGGTTCATTATTTCGATTGTAATTCTTGGGTTTTCTACTTACTCAAAAGCTCAAACCGACAGCCTAACTGTGATAGTTTTTTTGTCGCCAACTTGCCCGATTTGCCAAAACCAAACCTTTTATCTCAAAAATCTTTACTCAGATTTCAAAGCCAAGGGAGTTGGGTTTAAAGGTATTTTTCCAGCAATTGAACAAAATCAAATACCGGAATTGAAGACATTTGCCGAAAAATATGAGCTTTATTTTCCTTTAATACCTGATCCACAGCTCAAGTTTGCAAGCCAAATGGGAGCTGGAATTACACCCACTGTTTATTTGCTCAGAAATAAAACGAATGAAATCTTGTATCAAGGAAAAATCAACAACCGCTACGAAGAAGTTGGGAAGCGCCGCCAAGTCGTGACGGAGAATTACTTAAAAGATGCTATACTTGCTACATTGAACGGCCAAAAAATCAGGATAAACAAAACATCGGCGGTGGGCTGCATCATCGAAAAACCAACGGTAAAAAATTAGATATGAAGAAGTTAATCATCATTGTGCTTGTGTTCGCTTCAGCAATGCAACTGCAAGGGCAACAAATCACATACGCTGAGCATATCGCTCCCATCATTTACAACAACTGCACCCGATGTCATCGTTCGGGAGAAGTGGCGCCATTTCCACTCACAAATTATTCCGAAGTGGTTTCTCGTGGTCAAATGATCAGGTATGTAACCGACATCAAGTACATGCCGCCCTGGAAAGCTGATTTAAATTTTCAGCGCTATTTGGGTGAATCCGAATTAACAAACGATCAAATTAGTAAAATTTCAACGTGGGTGAATGAAGGCATGGTACGAGGTGATCCTTCTTTAGAGCCTGAATTGCCCGTTTTCCCAATCGGTTCTCAGGTTGGCGTTCCCGATAGGGTTGTTTCGTTTTCCCAGAAATATATGCACAGGGGAATCAATCAGGATGTGTACCGGTATTTCGTAATACCTACAGGTCTCACAGAAAACAAAAATCTGGTGAGTTTGGAAATGCGCCCTGGAAACAAAACCATAGTTCATCATGCCTTATTTTGGGAAGACACCACCGGAAGCGCAAGAGCATCTGATGCAGCCACGCCTGAATATGGCTTTGAAAACCTAGGGAGCGGTATTTTGGGTGCATTAAACAACCAATTACCGGGCTATGTTCCGGGCATGCGACCAGTGGTTTATAGCCATAACATTGGTCAGAAACTCCACAGAAATTCAGATCTGTTGATGCAGATACACTATGCACCGAGCCCAACCGACGAATATGACTCTTCGAGCGTAAACCTATTTTTTGCACCTGCAGGCGGCCCGTTAATTCGCTATGTAAAAAGCCACATTATGGTTCCTTTCCCATTTTTGGGCACTATTTTCCCTGGTCCTTTTATTATTCCGGCAAATATAATAAAGGAATTTCATGGCCAATACAGGTTAACCGAAAAAGTGAGCATGTTGAATGTGACACCACACATGCACAAACTGGGAAAAAGCTGGAGGGTATTTGCCGTAACTCCGGCAAACGATACCATCAACTTAATAAAAATCAACTCATGGGATTTCAATTGGCAAAGCACCTATTCTTTCAAACGCCCGATAGTGCTACCAGCAAATACCATGATTCATGCCTTTGCAGCCTACGACAATACCACTTCCAACATCAACAACCCAAACAATCCACCATTGCAAGTGGGCTGGGGTGAGGGCACATCAGACGAAATGTATTATCTGCCTCTGAACTGGGTTACCTACCAAGAAGGAGATGAAAATCTAAATTTTGAAGAAATTTTATCAGGCATTTCTCGTGAAAATCAAGGTGTAAAAACCAAGCTTTATCCTGCTAACCCAAATCCTTCACATGGACAAGTTAAAATCGGTTTTACCTTGGCCAACCAAGGCAATGTGACCCTACAACTTGTAGATATACATGGCAGGGTGATAAAAACCTGGCTCAACGAAAAGCCATATATGGAAGGCTTGCATGCTTTCAATGCCAATTTACAAGCCATTCCAAAAGGATTGTATCAAATTAAATTATTGACCAAGCGACAAGTGTTGTCTGAAAAAATATTGGTAGAATGATTTGCTGATGCTTAAAAATCCAGCATAACCCGAAGGTTCAAGAACCTGGTTGACAGCGTATTGGGAATGGCAAACTGTGTATTGTTCACATCTTTGATCCAGTTGTAAGAGATCACGTTTTCTGTTCCGGTCACATTCAAAATTTCAAGGCCAATCCAAATTTGGCGGAAAATGCGCCCAAACTTGCTGGTTCTATCTTCCAGACTCACCACTTTCGAAAAACCGATATCCAACCTGCGGTATGGTGGTGCTTTGAAGGCACTTCTGTTGGCTAAATTATCTGGCGGGCCAAATGGCAAGCCTGTTCCTACGGTTAGTTGCACATAAGCCCTTACCGACGGGTTGTTGGGCAAGTGATCCTGGAAAAACATATTGAATGTAACCCGTTGATCAGTAGGTCTTTTGATATATCCTTTTCCATCTCCGTCTACATCTTCCCGTGTACTTAAAATTCCCAAACTGAACCAACTTTCTGCCCCTTTTATAAATTCCCCACTCACCCTAAAATCGGCTCCGGTAGCAAAAGCAGTAGCTGAATTGGTTCCAAAATACCGAAGCCTCACATTATCTACATCATAAGGCACTACCCTGTCCATATACTTGCCATAAGCTTCTGACCAAAACCTGAATTCTCTTCCCCACATCATGAAAGTATGGTCGGCACCCAGCACCAATTGAACAGAACGTTGAGCTCTTAAACCTACGTTAACCTGACCTTCTCTATTGCGCATCTCCCGGTAAAAGGCTGGCTGTTGAAAAACGCCACTTGACACTTTAAAACGCCAATCTTTTTGCCATTCCGGTTTGAATGAATACTGAATTCTGGGGCTAAAAATGGTTTCACCGTTCAACGTCCAGTGGTTGAAACGGATGCCGTAGGTGAAGGTTTGGTTGTATTTGTCTATAAAATGACTTTGCTGAACATAGCCATTAAGTCGTTGACTTTCAAGTGTATTATCAGAAATAATGGCTGGTCTGGCACGGATGTAATCGGCAGAATCTATGAAGCCATACTCATACAAATTATCTGAAATCCGTTCATACGATGCTCCAATCCCAAACTCAACCTCCCGATTTGCGTTTGGACGGTAATAATTTCGATTAAGCAAATTGCCCACATTGGCCAACAGTCTGTTGCGGGCATACTGATATTCAGTTCCAATGGCTCTTTCAAAAATGCATTCGTTAAAATTCGATTTAGAACGATCAGTTTGCACATCACACAATCTGTATCCCGACTCCAGGTCAATTCGTTCACGTTCAGCTGTGTTCACGCCTGAAAGCGTAACGTCGGTGCGCCACATTCTATTCCATTTGTGGCTCAATCGCAAACCCACCTGGTACGTTTGATATGTCATAGACTCTTCACCATCGAAGGCAGCTGAAAACCGCAAGGTGTTTGTGAAAGTGCCAAAAGAATTTTCCCGGGTTGTAGGTATAAGCGAATATTGATTCGAAGCTCCTGAAAGCAACAGCCCCAACACCGTTCTTCTAGGCATATCCAGCGAATCTTTGCTGCTTGTGAGGTCATAGGTCAAGTATGCCTGTCCGTCGGTAAACAAGGGGAAATATTCACCCCGAACTGCTAAGCCTTTGAAAATGCTGGACGCTCCGAAAAAGTAGCGAGCTGTTTTTTGTCTCATCCCTGCTACGTATGTAAAGCGTTTGTTCTTACTCCGACCTTCTACAGAGAAACTGCGGTACAACAAGCCAATCGTGGCAGATGCCCTGGTTTCTTCAGGTTCTTTGTACTTCACGTTTAAAACAGACGACAACTTATCGCCAAATCTGCTTTGCCAACCTCCGGTGTAAAAATCGACTTGCTGCACCATATCCGGATTCACAAAGCTCAATCCTTCCTGCTGACCAGCTCTAACTAAAAATGGGCGATAAATCTCAATGTCGTTCACATAAACAAGGTTTTCATCGAAACTTCCACCCCGTACCGAATAAGCAGAAGACAACTCATTGTTGCTCACCACACCAGGCAAAGAGGTAAGCAGCCGACTAAAATCACCAAAAGGCGACGGTAGAACTTTGGCCAGTTTGGCATCAATGGAAAAGACACCGGTTTGTTCTCGTTTTTCGTCCCTACCTAACACTTCCACTTGCTCAATGGCTGTTTGATCAGGAACCAGTTCTAAACTCAAATTGATGGTTTCACCCTTTATCACTGTAACCTGTCTGGTAGCAGGTTGAAAACCGACTCTTCGAAAGGTCAGTGCATACGATTTGCCAGGCTTTAGTCTTATTCTGTATTCTCCAAAACCATTGGCGGTAAACCCTTTTGCTGAATCGTTTACCACTACACTTGCATAGCTGATGGGTTCACCCAAATAGGTCAATTTTCCTTTTACAACCCCAAGATTTTGGGATTGAGCCAGCACACAATCAATCGAAACAGTAAAAATGAATAGAACCCAAAAAACTAAAGTCCGAATTGCTTGCATGAATAAAATTTAAAGGGTTTCCATGGCACCGGTTTTTACATTTACCACAGGTAAACCTTCAATCAGTTTCAAACGGTCATCTCCACCTACAAAAGTGAGCCTACCTTCTTTATCTCTACTTTCCCTTGCCAAAGATTCAACGTAACCCTCTTCAACGGTAAGGTGTTTTAATCCATTCAAATGCTCCTTTTTTACAAAAAATGCATTGTTACCAGCAGTAGTGCATCCAACAAAAGCAAAACCTTTCTGCGCTGCCAAATGGCATAATGCAGCTAACGAAGCCCCAAAATATAAATTGCTGTAGTGGGCACTGGTTCTATTAAACGCCGGATCATAAGGAACAGAAATGGCTCTGTCTTTACCAAAATAGCTATTATATTCAGCTATAACCATGACAGGTTCAACCACCTTGATGGCATCCCACACCCAATAATCGTTGCCATCAATGTCTACGCTGAGTATGCCAATTTTCCCGGTGAAGCCAGCCTTTACGAAAAGGTCGTTAATATTTTCTTTGGTAATAAATGTGGCTACAGCAGTAAGATCGTGACGCCAGGAAATACTGTCTGCTTTCACAAAGTCCATGTGTTGGGGCGAACCATCAATAATCAAACCCCGCCAATTGTTGTATTTCAACAAAAATCGGGTGTTTGCCTCTAAAAAATTCTCTACCCCAAACTCAATGAATGTTTGAGGTTGGATGTTGCATTTTTTGATCAGGTATTGGATAATGCCATCTTCTCCCCATTGCGAAAAAACCTTAAATTCAGCTTGTTGAAGGTTTTGTGGTTCTGGTGCAAGTTCCTGCAAACGCATCAGTGTTTGCCCAGCAATGAATTTCTGATCTTCACTTTCTCTTCTTATTGTAGCAACAACTTGCTTTTGGCCCGAAACTACCTGGTGCCAGATATCCTTCGATTTATCAGACAGACTTTGAAGCCCGGTATTGCGTTTTAGCCAATTTTTTACGCTTTTAAGCATCTTTCAACCAGTGGTTTAAATATTTTCTAATCCCTGTTTTTGGTTGCTCAACAGGAGGAATTGTTTCAGGCTCAAACAACCAGGGATAAGCCTTGAATAGAACCTGATGATCGTAAGCAACATCAGGTACCATAATATGATTCTCTTTCACCGGTAGTTGAAGGTCATGATGTTTTAAATCAGAAAAAGGGCTGTCGCCTTTCATGTGTACAGCATCAGGACGATTGATCCCAAGGTTAGTAACCAGATTTTTAGACGGCACCACACTCAACGCATGATGTATATAATGAAGAAAGCAAAACTGGAAATCCCATGTTGAAATACGCCCTTCTACCAACCTGTCGAACTCACGGGTTCTAAGCTTCCTGAGCTCTTCGGTAGGCAAATAATTGATTACAAGATCCCTAACATCGGCATTTTGCCAAAGCTGCATGCCTACATCATAATGTTTCCAAGCTCGTTTCCAACCTGCCCAAGCCCAAAAACTACCGAACATCGCAAAATGGTAGTCTTGTTTATCAGACTTCCACTCGTTGAGCATATTGCAACCAGTAACACTATAAACCCGGGGATCGTCTTTATATTTATTCAACATTTGCTTGCACCATTGAAAAAATTCGAGTGAAGGATAGGTGTCATCTTCAATCACAATGCCCATTTCTTCATTGTCGAACAACCAAGTCATGGCTGTAGATTCCCCAACTTTACAACCCAGGTTTTTTGACTCAAACCGGGTTAGCAATTCGCCTTCAAACTGAATGCTATTGGCCATTTCCCGAATCTCGGCACACATAGCAGCATCGTTTTCATTGCCTTCACGAGGTGCATCGTTAAAAAAGTAAAGCTTTGAAGGTCTTGCTTCCAAAATCCGGTCAAGTACTTTCTGTGTCACGTCCGGCCTATTGAAAGTAATCAATACTACAGGTAGTGCGAGTGGTTCTTGTATGGCCATACAACTATTTATCTATTGTCCAGGTTCCTTCGAAATTTGTCATGTAGTGATGTGAAAATCCAGGGCTCCCCGAACCATAAAAATCACCATTTTCTACGTTGATATACCCAACACCACCAAGTATCCAATCTGCTTCCTCGTTGTTCACCGTGATACGTAAACCTACTTTGTAATTGCCCATTGTGAAAGGGAATTTAGGCACAGTACAAGACACAAGCATATCTTGATTGGGCCCTGCTGTATAATATTGTTGGTAATACGATGAGTACAAAACGCCCATATTCCGATCTTCAGGATCGAAAAAGTTTAGGCCAACATCCACATTCCGAACCGACTCGCCAAAAGTTTTCAACTGGAAATTGAAAGTCACTTTTTCGCCTGTCAAAATGGTTTCTATGCGATTGCCATATTCATCTGTTACATAATAGTCAATCACCCGCACCAAGCCATTCCCGCTTCTGTCTTTTCGCTGGGCCAATTCTGTGCTCTCAACCAATCCTTTGTTGGCGACGGTATAGGCTTGAACCACCTCATTCACAGAGCCTTTAAGTTTCATCCGCCCCGATTCAAGGAAAATTCCTGTATTGCATAATGCTTTCACCGATGACATGTTGTGGCTTACAAACAACACAGTTCTACCTTGCTTTTGAGTCACTTCGCTCATCTTAGATAGACATTTTTTCTGGAAGTCAATATCGCCAACAGCAAGTACTTCATCAATAATCATAATTTCAGACTCAAGATGTGCTGCGACCGCAAAGGCCAAACGCACATACATACCTGAACTATAACGCTTTACGGGAGTATCGATATACCTTGAAACACCAGAAAACTCCACTATCTCGTCAAACTTTCCTTTGATGTCCCTTTTGGTCATTCCCATGATGGCACCGTTAAGGAAAATATTCTCTCTACCCGTTAATTCAGGATGGAAACCAGTGCCCACTTCCAACAGCGAAGCAATTTTTCCTTTAATGCGAATGTGCCCGGTTGTTGGGGCAGTTGTTCTTGAAAGAATTTTCAGGAGTGTGGATTTTCCTGCTCCATTCTTTCCAACTATTCCAACCGCATCGCCTTTTTGAATTTCAAAGTTCAGATCCTGAAGCGCCCATACGGTTTCATTTCTCACCTTTTTCCCATCCAATTCAGGATGTTTGCCAGTAAAAAATCGGATAACATCATCCCTGAGCGTGCCGGAACTTATAGTACCCAATCGATACGATTTACCCAAATTTTCTACTTGAACCACAGTCTCTCCCATTTTTTAAACCGTATCTATTGAGGTTCGTTGAGCCTGATTGAATAAAACAATTCCTAGAAACAAAACTACCAAGCCAAACACAAAACTGACTAACAAATGTGGCACATTGAACACGCCTGTTCCTAAAAATGAAAACCTAAAAGCTTCAAAAACCGGACTTAAAGGATTTGCATAAGAAACCCACTTGTAATTCGCTGGAATGATGGATGCAGGATAAATAATTGGCGTAGCATACATAAGCAACTGCACACCAAACGATAAAAAATGGGTAAGATCCCGATATCTGATTGTTAATGATGAAACGATAAGTCCGAGACCTAAAGAATAAGTACTTAAAATGAGGATCAATGCAGGAAAAGCAAATATCCAGGCTGAAGGACTCACCTTGGAACCGGTAAAATAATAGCCTGCGAATATGGTAAGAAACAGACAAAACTGTATGCCAAAGTTGACCATACTGGCTAGCAAACCCGACACTGGAATTACCAGGCGAGGGAAATACACTTTGCCAAAAATGTGTGTATTAGCAACCAAAGTGGAGGAAGATTTTAGAAACGATGTGCTAAAGAAATTCCAAAGCACAATGCCAGGTAGATAGAAAAGTAGTTGCGGAGCACCATCAGTTGGAATTCTGGCCACCATGCCAAAAACAATGGAATAAACCAGTGTTGTGAGCAAAGGTTGCAGCACAAACCACAATGGCCCCAAAACGGTTTGCTTGTAGGTAGGTACCAGTTCCCTGCGAACAAATAATAGCAGCAAATCCCGGTATTGCCAAAATTCACGAAGCTTCAAATCCAGAAGGCCTGACTTAGGCTTTATTTCTAACTGCCAGTAATGTTTGGTTTGCAAAACGTTTAAATTCAGTTAATTACCAATTATATTGCCAATGTTTTAAATACAATTTCCGTTTCGCTTGAAATCGAGCTTATTTCTTTGCGAAGGATTTTTGAAAAAACAACTTCCTGCACTTGTCCATATTTGCCCACCAATTGATGCTCCTCATGATTTTTATTACTTGTAGGAATCTGCTGTGTTAAAAGGCAGGAAACAAAGAAAAAAGATAAAGCCAATTGGCTTAAAAAAATGGTCTTAAACCCTTTGAAGCTGATATTCAAGTCGAATAGTTATAGTTTTTCCGACGGCAATGTTAACGCTTTCTTTCCAGATTGAGGGTTACCTTTTTATCAATATGAATATAAAAAGAAAATTTTGTACTTTTTATTACTCATGAATCAATCCTCTAGCCAATCAAAACAACATCTGCTCGTTCTCTTTTTGGGAGCTTGCCTGGTGGTTGCAGGAGGTTTTCTACACCAAAGCCTGGAAGACAAAGACTTTCTAGCATCACTATTAGTCCCGTTTTCTTTCATACCAGTTTTTGGAGTTTTGTACATTTTTCGTTCCAATGTCTTTAAAAAAGTTTTGAAAGCGCTTTTGGACAGCAACATAGCAAACAACTTACGGGCGCTGAAGAAACTTTGGTTCTAAAAAAAGCCCCTTTTCAGGGGCTTTAAAATTATAGTCCAAAAGCAGATTTCACTTTGTCGACATAATCCAATTTTTCCCAGGTGAACAACTCTACATCAAGTGTAATAGATTCACCATTAGGCTGAACAAACGTTTTCTTCACCACTTCGTTTATTCTTCCCATGTGGCCATAAGCCGCCGTTTCAGAATACATAGGACTTCGCAATTTAAATCGTTGTTCGATTGCATAAGGTCGCATATCGAAAATGGATTCAACCTTTTTTGCAATATCACCATCACTTAAACCAATCTTAGCTGTACCATAAGTACTGATATAAATGCCCATAGGCTGAGCTACGCCAATGGCATAAGAAACCTGAACAAGCACTTCGTCACAGAGTCCTGCAGCTACCAGATTCTTTGCAATATGTCGGGTAGCATAAGCAGCGGATCTATCAACTTTCGATGGGTCTTTACCAGAAAAAGCTCCACCACCATGGGCTCCTTTTCCACCGTATGTATCTACAATGATTTTTCTACCTGTCAGACCAGTATCACCATGTGGGCCACCAATCACAAATTTACCAGTTGGATTGATGTGATATTTAATTTGATCGTTAAAGAGCTTTTGAAGTTCCGGTTTCAATTTGCCTTTCACACGTGGAATAAGAACTTCAATGATGTCTTTTCTAATTCTAGCCGCCATTACCTCATCAGAGCCAAAATCGTCATGTTGGGTCGAAACTACAATAGCATCAATACGAACAGGCTTATTGTCGTCTGAATACTCTATCGTCACCTGAGATTTAGCATCAGGTCTAAGGTAAGGAATTTCTTTGCTCTCTCGTCTGAGTGCCGCAAGTTCTATTAATAAACTATGGGCCAGATCAAGCGCTAAAGGCATGTAATTGTCAGTTTCGTTTGTAGCGTACCCAAACATCATTCCCTGATCACCAGCACCTTGCGCATTGGCTTTGGCTTCAAAATCTTTCACGTCAGCTTGCCTATCTACACCTCTGTTGATATCATCAGACTGGTCGTGGATAGCGGAAAGAATTCCACAAGAATTTGCCTCAAACATGTACTCCGACTTTGTGTAGCCGATTTTAGCAATAACTTCCCGTGCAATTTTTTGAACGTCAAGATAGGTTTGGGTTTTTACTTCTCCGGCCAAAACTACCTGACCTGTAGTCACTAAAGTTTCACAAGCTACTTTGGAAGATGGGTCCCATGCTAAAAAATTGTCGATAAGTGCGTCAGATATTTGATCTGAAACCTTGTCCGGGTGTCCCTCAGATACGGACTCTGAAGTGAATAAATAAGGCATGTTCCGAGTTGTTTTTTTGAATTACAGAATTTGAGGCGACAAAAATAGGTTTAAGAATATGGAAACAAAACTTTAAAGCGAATTACTTACCAATAAGAAATAAGGTAGGTAGCTTCTCTAAAACAGTTGTTTTTTTTCGCCATTGGGCTACGGTTTTGGTTTTAAGCCATTCTTTTTCTCCTGTCAAATCAAGGGCTACACAAAGTTTTGTTTCTGGTTTCAACCGTTCTAACATAGCATCAAATAAGGCTTGATTTCTATGAGGAGCTTCAATAAAGAGTTGTGTGCAATTCAATTTCCAGCTTTCAGATTCAAGTTTTTGCAGTGCTGCATTTCTCAGTTGCTTGTCAATGGGCAAGTATCCATGAAAATGAAAACGTTGGCCATTTAAACCAGAACCCATTAAAGCAAGTATAATTGAACTTGGGCCAACCAAAGGAACTACACCTGCTCCTAAACGATGAGCAATAGCCACTACTTGACTTCCGGGGTCTGCCACACCAGGACAACCGCTTTCAGACATAACAATACATTGTTTGTGTTTTTCAAGTTGAGTGGCAACTTCATGCTGAAAATCCGGACTATTTTTTTGGTCAATTTCAACAAATTCCAACTCATTAAAATCAATATTCAATTTTCTGGAAGCTATAAACTGCCTGGCTGTTTTGGTTCTTTCTACAAAATACAACTTGGTTGTTTTCAGAAAATCAAGTTCATAACTACTATAAGAAGTTGTAGATGAATCGGATATCGGCAAAGGAAACAAAATTACTTTCATATTTGAGCTCACAAAAAACCCCGCCAATGAGCGGGGTTTTTCATGTCTATTTTCAATTAGTTTCTCTCGCCAAGGCGTCCAAAACCAATGAGAAGTTTCACATACAAACCATTGTTTCCAAGGCTGTTTAACCTAATTTTAAAATCAGAATTGGCCGATTCTACTGCCTTTCCATTTATCCTCCAGGCATCTGCAGCAACTTGTGATCTAAAGCCTAACTTGAGGCCAATAGAAAATCCTTTTGCTTCTTCATCGTCTGATTTTCCAACATAAAATTGAGTACCAATTCCAAAGTCATATACAAAGGAATGATTCCAAAACACTGAATTCTGAACATTGTCGCCATGCAGACCATAAATTGGATATTGTTTAATACTTCTATCGTCTTGCAATCGAAGTGCAGTGGCACCATAACCTATTCCTACCATCGGGTAAACTACCAAGCCTTTGTGCCTCAATGCTACATAACCCACATTGAACAAACCGTCGATTGCATAAGGTCTTGTAGATAAATTGTAGTTCCGTTCTGCGTCAGCAAGTGGTTTAGCTTCATCAATCTCACTTACTGATTTTTTAGCACCAAGAAAGGCATTAATGTCAGCACCTAACATAATGCTTCCAATAGCACCATATCCGCCAATTGATAATGTAGTTGCTCTGTTGTCAGGTATTGGGAATTTAGCATCTTCTCTAAGGCTAATTGATGGATTTTCGGAATTTGCTGAATTTCCTGGAGAAACACTGGTGAGCGAAAATTGCTCATTTGTGGGAAATGCTTCACCTTCTAAAGAAACTGGCTTTAGATCTTTATGAATGTCACCAAATTTTCCAGAATAGGTTCCAACACCGAAATGGAAACCTCTACCAAAAGTATTGAATTTAAAAAGGTTGGATTGGGCACTTGTCAATGAACATGTTAAGGTCAAAAGCCCTAGTGTTAGTACGTGTTTAAGCATAAAAAAGGGGACTGAAATTGTCCCCAAATTTATGCATGTTTTTATTTGATTTACAATTTAGATTTTAACCGAAGTTTGTAGCGAAACAAAATACTGAAGTTTGCTGTTGGTTGATTTGCTTCAGCAGCATAGATAACTCTAACTTTGTATGGTGCCGTCGAAAAAACTTGCGTAAGCTTGTCAGCTGCACCGGCTTCAAGATTCACTTGAGTTTCGATGTTGGAAATAAACGCTGATTTCAAATCGACATCATGCATTTGAGCCAGTGCTGTTCTATTTGTTCCATCGAACCTTTCAAATTTGATGTCGCCATGTGTAAGTCTGGTTGCAGCTCCTTCAGAGGTATCGAGACTAATTATCTGATAAGTAATCCTGGAAAGTTCCAGATTGGAAATTTTATCTTTGTTGTCGTTGAAATCTTTATTCGAAGTTGGGTCTAATAACTCAATACCAACAAAAGTAGAAGTGTCAGTAACAACCACAAACTCTTGTTGCAAGGTTACATCTAATAAAGTATCTTTCAGTTTGTCTATTTCGTTGCAACCGGTGTGCAATAAAAAGATAGATAAAATGAAGGTTGAAAACGCAAATTTATTTTTCATGACGGGGAATTTTTGAAATTGCAAACGAATTTGAGCAAACACAGGTTTCGTGATATTATTTTCAAATTCAATTAAACAGGATTAAATCCTGATCTTGACACAAAATTAAAGTAATTTCCAAATTAATGGAGAAACAATTTTTAAAACCTCAGTCTTCAAAAACACCTGAAGTTCATTTTAATGCCAGCACAGGTAAACTATTGCTGACAGGAAAATCAATCCCTGAAAACGCTTACGAATTCTATAAAAGCATATTCGATTGGCTAAACACCTATAAAGCCACCCCAGCCGAACATACTGAAATGGTTTTCCGACTCAACTACTTCAATTCCAGCTCAACAGAGTTTATTTTACAACTTATTAAAGAAATAGACAAATTGCACAAAGAAGGCAAATCAGCTGCTGTTGTATGGATGTATGACGAAGAAGATGAAGACATGGAGGAAATTGGTCGTGACTTTCAGCAAATGGTAGATGTGCCTTTGGAGCTCAGAGCATCAAACAACGGCAAACTATAAATCCCCAAAAGCTGCATATAATGGAGTTTGAATTGAAAATAAATATCCAAAAGCTCATTTTGAAAATAGATTTTTAAGGTTCATCTTTGCGCCTCTTTTAAAAAAAGCAGCATTTGAACCCAAGAGGCAGATTTAAACCAAGACCCCGGGCTGATGAGCCCACCAACAAAACAAATGAAAGCATTAGCGCACCAGAGGTGAGGCTAACAGGCGAAGGATTTGAACCAGGAATTTTCCCTCTCAAAAGGGCATTGGAGATAGCCAGAGAGCTAAACCTCGATTTGGTTGAAATTGCGCCAAATGCTTCTCCACCCGTTTGCAGGGTAGTTGATTGGTCTAAATTTAAATATGAGCAAAAGAAAAAACAGAAGGAGCTTAAAGCCAAAGCGGTGAAAGTGGTGGTTAAAGAGATCAGATTTGGCCCCAATACAGACGACCATGACTTTGAATTTAAAGTAAAGCATGCCCTTAACTTTTTGAAAGAAGGTGCTAAAATTAAAGCTTACGTTCACTTTGTTGGGCGGTCTATTGTTTTTAAAGAAAGGGGTGCTGATCTGCTCAAGCGTTTTACCGAAGCCCTTGTAGATTTTGGTAAAATTGAGCAAGAGCCCAAATTAGAAGGAAAAAGAATGATCATGTTTTTGGCACCAAAAGCCACTAAAAAATAAATACAGAAAAAAAAGAATTATGCCTAAGATGAAAAGCAAGTCTGGAGCTACGAAAAGATTTAAGCTGACAGGCACTGGCAAAATAAAAAGGAAGCACGCCTTCAAAAGCCATATTTTAACAAAGAAATCTACCAAGCGTAAGCGAAACCTTACTCATTCAGGCCTTGTATTTAAAGGCGATGTGAGCAGGGTTAAGCAAATGTTGGTTGTTTAATTTTCAGGTTTAATAGTTTCACCCGGTTACCTGTTTCAAAGTGCCTTGCGCCACAGTTAGCCAAAAACACACAAACTCATGCCAAGATCGGTAAATTCAGTTGCGTCAAGAGCCCGCCGTAAAAAGGTTCTTAAATTGGCCAAAGGTTATTTTGGTCGTAGAAAAAATGTTTGGACTGTAGCTAAAAATGCAGTTGAAAAAGGTTTAAATTATGCTTACAGGGATCGGAAAGTTAAGAAGCGGGAGTTTCGAAAACTTTGGATCATGCGTATCAATGCAGCTGCTCGTTTGCACGGTTATTCTTACTCAGTTTTGATGGGCAAGCTCAACAAATCAGGAGTAACCATCAATAGAAAAGTCATGTCTGATATGGCTTTCAACCACCCGGAAGCATTTGAAGCCATTGTAAAATCCTTGTAGTTTTACAACAGGAAATAAAGAAGCGTAGGCTAACCGTCTGCGCTTTTTTTTTAGCCCATAAAATAAATTGTGAGCGACAGCATAGTTATTGTTCCTACTTACAATGAAATCGACAACATTGAAGCGTTGGTTCGGAAGGTGTTTTCTTTGCCGAAAAACTTTCACCTGCTCATTGTAGACGATGGTTCGCCAGATGGAACAGGACTTAAGATTAAACAATTACAATCTGAATTTCCAGCCGACTTGTTTTTAATAGAAAGAGCTGGAAAACAAGGACTTGGAACTGCCTACATTACAGGATTCAAGTATGCGATAGAAAAGGGATATGATTATATTTTTGAAATGGATGCAGATTTCAGCCACAACCCTGACGATCTGATTTACCTCCATACTGCCTGTGCCACAAATGGATATGATCTTGCCATTGGCAGTAGATATGTAGTGGGCGTAAATGTGGTAAATTGGCCCATGAGCAGGGTGTTGTTATCTTGGTGTGCCAGTTATTATGTACGTTGGATTACAGGCATGAAAATTAACGATACTACCGCAGGTTTTAAATGTTACAAACGTAAAGTTCTGGAAACCATTGGATTAGATTCCATTAATTTCATTGGTTATGCCTTTCAAATAGAAATGAAATTTCTGACTTGGAAGTATGGTTTTAAAATAACAGAAGTGCCCATTATTTTCACCGACCGAACCCGTGGCGAATCCAAAATGTCGAGTGGCATATTTAAAGAAGCTGTTTTAGGCGTCATTTATATGAAAGTGTCGAGCTTTTTCCGCACGTTTCAAAAGTAGCATCATTGTATATTCCGAGTTTTTGTGCGAATTTGGCGCAACAAAAAGCTACTGAACAGGTTATTGGGTAGTTACACCAAAGTTTAAAAAAAGAATTCACTATGTACGGAGGCGGATATATTACTGAAAACGATGCACCCACAACAGGCGAATCAGAGGTTGTTGATATTGAGAAATTAGCCGCCTTTGAAATGAAAATTCAGTCTGGAGATAAAATTGAACCTCAGGACTGGATGCCCTCGCTCTACAGCAAGCAATTGATTAGAATGATTGAGCAACATGCTCATTCAGAAATTATCGGGGCCTTGCCTGAAGGTACGTGGATAACCCGTGCTCCTGGTTTCAAACGAAAATTGGCACTCATGGCCAAAGTTCAGGACGAAGTAGGGCATGCTCAATTGCTTTATTCTGCTGCTGAAACTTTGGGTAAACCAAGAGAGACCATGATCGATGATTTAATCAATGGCAAGTC
This sequence comes from Cytophagales bacterium, assembly GCA_038205175.1. Taxonomy (GTDB): domain Bacteria; phylum Bacteroidota; class Bacteroidia; order Cytophagales; family Flexibacteraceae; genus JBBRCC01. The sequence continues at coordinate 28,632 of JBBRCC010000039.1, forward strand.
CAAATATTCTAATATATTCAACTACCCGGCATTTACCTGGGCCGACAGCACCATTATTTCATGGTTGGTTGATGCAGGCGCAATTGTAAATCAGCTGGCAAACTCAAAAGGAAGCTATGGACCATATTGCCGTGCTTTAGAGCGGATTTGCATAGAAGAATCGTTTCACTTGAAATATGGACATGATGCTGTAACCACATTGGCAACCGGCACACCCATTCAAAGGAAAATGGTGCAGGAAGCGCTGAACCGTTGGTGGCCACCATTGATGCACTTTTTTGGTCCTCCTGACAAGATGTCGACACATACTGAAGTTCTGGTGAAGTGGAAAGTAAAGATGGCCACGAATGATGAATGCCGTCAACAGTTTTTGGATATGTACGTTCCAAAAATTAAGGAATTAGGTTTAGTTATTCCTGATCCAAACCTTCGAAAAGACACTGAGACTGGTGTTTGGCATTACTCAGAACCTGATTGGGACGAGTTTAAAAGAGTAATCAACGGCGATGGCCCATGCAATGCTGAACGTTTAAAAGTTCGCCGAATAGCCGAAGAAAGAGGTAAATGGGTGCGAGAAGCTTTGAAAAACTCCCGAGCTGTTTATACTGTTCCTTTAGCATAAATTCAACAATTTTGAAGCCCCTAGGATGGGGCTTTTTTTATGAATCATTCGTTTAAACTTCCTTCGGTTGGCATTACAATTTTTTCGAAAATGACTGCACTTTCCCTGCAGTATGATGCCATAAACCTTGCCCAGGGATTTCCTGATTTTGATGTTGATCCAATTATGGTTGAGTTGGTTTCTCATTTTATGAAAGCAAACCAAAACCAATATGCTCCCATGCCCGGCACAACTCAACTGAGAAAGCGATTGGTGGAAATCTCAGAAAAATTGTACAGTAAGAAACTTGATTGGGAATCTGAAGTAACCATTACTTCAGGGGCTACAGAAGGCCTTTTTTGCGCAATTCAAACAGTTGTAAACCCGGGTGATGAAGTAATTATTTTTGAGCCTGCCTACGATTTGTATGCTCCGGCTATTGCATTAGCGGGTGGTAAGGCAAAACCGGTCACTCTGGAATTTCCTGACTATTCTATTCCATGGGATGAGTTGAATAAAGCCATTACACCTGGAACCAAAGCCATTATTATCAATACGCCGCACAACCCAACCGGCAGTGTGTTGACACATAAAGACATGCTGTTGTTACAAGATTTGGTTCTTAAGAATGACCTGTTCCTCATTTCCAACGAAGCGTATGAACATATTGTATTTGACGGAATTGCACATCAAAGTGTGTTGAAATATCCCAAATTACTGGAGCGTAGTTTTGTAGTAGGTTCTTTAGGGAAAACCTTGAATGCGACAGGTTGGCGGCTTGGATTTGTGTTTGCATCTCGCATGTTAACCAGTGAACTGAGAAAAATACATCAGTTCGTCACTTTTAGCTGCAATATGCCTTTTCAGTTGGCTGTGGCTGAATATATGCGAGATGAATATGTTTACTCAAGTCTCAGCTCAAAGTTCGAATTGCTTAGAAATTATTTTGTTTTAGCGCTTCAAACCACCCAATTCAAACCCTTGAAAACCAGTGGGAGTTATTTTGTTCTGGCCGATTATTCTGCTATTTCTGATTTGAATGATGTGTTGTTTTGCGAATGGATGATCCAGGAGGCCAACGTGTCGGCTATTCCTGTTTCAGTGTTCAACAGCAATGGGGAAGACCGAAAAGTAGTTCGTTTTTGTTTTGGCAAAAAGCAGGAAACCTTGCAAGCAGGTCTTGATAGGCTAAGTCAAATTACTCCACAATTGTCGATTGCCAAGACCTAACATTTATTCCTTTATAAAGTACTGGATGAATGATTGGCCATGATAGATGGCCTCAACAAGGTAAACTCCTACTGGCAAACTACGTACATCAATTTGGCTTGAATTTCCAGAAATGGTTTTAGTAAGCAGGGCTTTACCATGAAGTGACATAATTTGAATTTCAGCCAGGTTTTCGAAACCTTCGAGTTTGATATTCAATAAATCTTTTGTCGGGGAAGGGTAAACTTTCGGACGGCTATTGGACTTTGAAACCTGAATGCCTGTCACAGATTTGTTCACGGTCCAATTTACCGGGTATGTGAAAACTTGGCTATGGTTATTTGCCCTAATAAACGCAGTGGTATCGAGAACTTTAGCAATAAGCAGATTGTTGCCTGGAAGGAAGTCTGTGCTGTTGAGCACAAGAGAGTCATTGCGCTCAGACAGAGTGTCACCATTGAGCATCCATGAAACACGTATGGTTTTGTTTTTAGGCTGAAGAATATTCAAATGGAACAACATGGTGTCGGCTTGCAGCGTAAATGCATTTTCTCGTGGAACCTTAGAAAGTATAGGATTGCCAAAATTGGATAAAATGGTTTGCACCAGCTTTTCTTTGCAAACTGGGCAGAATTCCGGCCCTAAAACCCTCATTTTGCAATTTTCGTGCGGACGAAACCAATTGGCAGGATTTCCAGAAGTACCGTAAGGGTAAATCCCTACATCCTCAAAACCCAACCAGTTTTTCCATTTCACCAGAACAGGATTGGTTTGCCGGGTCATATTTGATCTTTCCGCTGCAAAGATATCTCCTGCATAATATTCATCGGCTAGTTGCGCAAAAGAATGCCCAATTTCATGTACCACCACTTCGTTTGCTGCTGTATTGACTGAACTTGTAGCATAAGTGCCACCGGAGCCCCCATAAAAAGTTGAGTTTACCAAGACTATCCTTTGATCGAAAAGCGGGAAATTGTCGCTTACCGTTCTATTTAATGTAGCAAAAACAGAAGGAACGAGGAGTCGATGAATGCCTCCGACATCGAAGCTAGATCCAAATATGTTGCTTGTGGCCAAAATGGGGTGTGAACCTAAAGATGGACAATCTGAAGCATTTCGAGGATGTTTAGCACCACTTTCCAATGATATTGACCGAATGGCAAACACGTTGAAATAGTCTTTGTATTGGTCGAAAGGAGAAGCAGAAAATAAATATTGTGTCGCATTTTCAACATGCCCTACAAAATTTTCAAGCTCATTGGCCTGATAGCCATCAGCCAGATAAACGATATTGATGTATTTTCCAGGACTTCCATTGTACAAAATGGTATCTACCTGAAATACCTGCGCCTGAGTTGGAATTGAACAAATGACAGCGATAAAACATGTAAAAAATATCCCTCTCATTATTTAAGCCGAATAGGTAAAGTTATCAGATTTTGAAGCGCATTGTTGGCATTCATTTGCAGAAAGCGTATGGCCTTCATTTCGGGCAGGTATTGAAACCGCAACAACACATCGGCATGGGTGTTTTCCTGTATCATCGTTGCCAACGCTCCACCTTCTCCTGCAGGATACTCCAATCTTTGTTTAGAAGGACTGCCAAGCCAAAGAGTATCGATTGGTTTATCGAACTGGTCGATAATAACACCGATGATATCACCTTCTACCTGGTTTGAGGTAGCCTCATTTGTAACAAGCTTTTCGGTAGAAATAAGCTTTAAAGTTTCCAGATGCAGTTCTAGGCCATTGGCTTTTTTTTCAATATGTAGTTGGCCAATAGCCCGTTGCCTGGATGGCATCGAAGTTTGAGCCATTCCTTGAAATAAACTCAACACATAAAGTGCAAAAGAAAATGTAAACTGCTTTTTCATCATTCGTTAATGCAAATTATAGGTTTAAATCTCATTATCCAAAAATTGAAGGTCATTGTCTTGTGGTAAAATGGGTTTACACAAACAAGTGTAAAAATGGACAAGAAAATTATTCAGAAATCAAGTCGATATTTTAATGATATGCGGCAGCTAAAAAAAACGATAAGTAAGACAAGGCGTAAATACTGATTGAAGTCAATAAAATAATTTAGTCTTTCGGTAAAATCGTTTAGTTCATCTTTGATAAGTAACCGACCTTTGTGTGCAAATCAGAGCGAAAAACCTTAATATATGAAAAATACAATGAAAGCAGCCATGATGCTCATGAAAGGTTCCCTTACCTCGGACGCTGTGTTAATAGTGAAAAATGACGTTCCGATACCAATATTAGGCACGGGCGAAATACTAATCAAAGTTACCGCATCGGCCATGAACCCGGTTGACTGGAAAACGGTTGACGGGAACTATCGTTTGTAAAAGAAAAGAAAGGTGGGTAATGATGCAAGTGGTACGGTTGAAAAGATTGCTGAAGGTGCCAAAACTGAAATGAAAGTAGGTGATAAAATCTGCTTCCTCAACAATGGCAATCTCATTAAGTATTGCCGAATGATTTTTCCCAATATCTCCTGAAAAAACAATTTTTTGCCGTAACAAATCATATTAACAAATGAAGAGCCGAGTATATGTCCATTTTTAACAAAACGAAATTCTATATCTGGAGAAATGTTTTGCCAGTTATTGTTGTTGTGAGTTTCAAATAATTTCAGTGCGTTCTCCACATCTGTTTCGGTGTATAATGGCAGGGCAGGATGATGTTATGAAAATCCATCTTGATAGAATACTGATTAGTATGTATGTTTTGAAATTTTATCATGCTTCAGATTTATATCCTTCATTTTTACTCAGGATCACGGCTACGTTTGACAATAGTACTCCGTAAATTACTTTTGAAAAAACGTCCGCAATTGTATAGGTAATCTGGCGGCCAACAACCCCGGCTTCGTTAAACAATCCTCCTTCAATTCCCAGTAAATGCGGCATCAGGTAGGCACCTGGATACAGCATCCAGGATACAAAAAATACAACCCATATCGTATTTAAGGTTTGCTGTGCTTTGACCGGAATACCTTCCTTTCCTTCATTGATTACCTTCTTCATCAGGTAAAGAATATGTATAAAAAATACGGTTGAGATAGCTCCCCAGACAGCAAATGTTACTAGGTCAGTAACTTCGTAAAACTGGCCGATGTATCCGGTAATAATCATCCCGGTACCTGAAAACCAAAACTGATTCCGTATGCTGCTGAAGCTGGATCGGGTTAACGAAACAACAAACAAGATTTGAAGAAGCAGCATGGGCACATCGATGAGCCAGTTCAGGTAGCGGTAACCGTTATTAAACAAATTGGCCCCGCTTCCCAGGTAGTATTTACCCCGCTCAATGTCAAACACAAAACTGCTCGTCCAGTTGTTTGCCTGAGCATACAGCAAAAGGAAAGCCGA
>JBBRCC010000040.1:0-33494 GCA_038205175.1 Cytophagales bacterium
GTAAGCTGTGTTAAGCTCTGAAATGGCTGCTTGGATGCACGGGTTTTGGTAGCTAGAGGCATATTTGCTTGCACTTAAGCCGCAAAATTAACCTCCAATTTGTTAAAATTTAATAGCTTATGACTTTTTCAGCAGGCCCTAAGTAACTACTGAGTAAGGTGATTCTTAAATTTTCTAAAATACAAATTCTGTGCTTTCTGCGCATAAATAAATTTCTGATAACCAGCTATCTTGTATAGAAAAGTTAAACCGACATATCTCTGATTTAATTGCTGCATTTCAAAACTCTATTCTTGCCTCCCATTTTTACATCAAAGTGCCAGGCTATTGTCCACGCACAAAAAAAGCCACCCTTGGGCGGCTTTTTTCAATTCGTGCTCAGTTAAATCAATCAACTGTCACAATTAGATACTTGCTCAAGCTCCAAAACTTGGCAGCATCAGTGATTTTTAAGGTCAACTGTTTACCTTCACTTGCAAAGTAGTAGCTATCTGGTGGGTGCTGGGTAATCACATCTTTTGACTTTGTGATGCCCATGTTAATCTCCGACAAGGTTTTTAAGTTCCCGGTCTTAAATTTCGACTTGTCTAGTTTGTCAGAAGGCTTTGGTATCTTTTTCAAGATGTTTCCTTCTTTCACAATTACTCCAGAAGTGATAAGTTCTTTGCGGGTTCCAAAAATGTAATACACGGTGTTGAGCTCCGTATCTTTAGCATCCAGCGTTCGCTGCTTTTCCATCAAATCGTTGTCTTTAGCTGCGATTTCACTTTCACGCTGTGTTATGGCCGATTTCTGTTCGGTCACAGTTTGGTTCAATGAATCAACTTGCTGAGTAAGGCCAACAATAGTGCTTTTCAGCATAGTGATAGAACCTTCTTTTTCAGCCAGTTGGGTTTTAAGTTTTTGAACCATAGCGGTCAATGACTTATTTTTTCCAGAATTGGCTTTGCTTCTTGCTTCCAACGATTCAACCTTTTCCTTGTTGGCAGCCATATAGGAATCGATGTTTCTCAACATGGCATCTATGCGTTCTTTCTGCGTGGCATACCCTTCTTTGTTGAGCTCTGTAACAAGATTTTGACCTTGGGTCACCGAATCGAGGTTTGCCTCAATTTCGCTAAGCGTTGTTGAGTATTCTTCCAATTCCTTGCTGGTTTGGGCTGAAGCAGCTTCCAGAGAATCAGTTTTGGATTGGAGTTCTTTGTACTCTTTCGAGTCTTCTACGCTGCAAGAAGCCAGCATGGCCAATACAGCAATGGATAATAAGGATTTTTTCATAATACGCATCTTAGAGGTTTGATTTTCTTTTTTGGAAGTGCAAATATCAGTCTTTCATTCGATAAGCAAAGTGTTTGTGAAACAAAGCTATCGTTTCTATACCTGTGTAAAAATTAAAAAGACCATAATGCTCATTTGGTGAATGGATGGCATCGCTGTCGAGTCCAAAGCCCATAAGTACTGATTTAAGACCTAAAACCCGCTCAAACAGCGCTACAATGGGTATGCTGCCCCCGCCTCTTGTTGGTATAGGTTTTTTTCCAAACACCTCTTCCATGGCTTGGGCCGCCGCCTTGTAAGCCACAGAATTTGTTGGAGTTACGGCAGGTTCGCCGCCATGATGCGGTTTCACCACTACTTTTACACCGGCTGGGGCAATACTTGTAAAGTGTTTTTGAAAGAGTGCTGTAATTTTTTCTGAGGATTGATTGGGCACCAATCGCATCGAAATCTTTGCAAATGCTTTAGATGGCAATACGGTTTTAGAACCTTCTCCAATGTAGCCGCCCCAAATCCCGTTCACATCAAGTGTGGGCCTTATGCCAGTTCTTTCTATGGTTGTGAATCCTTTTTCGCCCCAAACATCGACTATGTCCAAGTCCTTTTTGTATTCGTTTAGGTCAAAAGGTGCTTTGTTGAGCTCTGATCTTTCCATTTCAGATAAGTCAGCCACTTCATCATAAAATCCAGGAATGGTGATGTGGTTATTTTCATCGTGCATGGAGGCTATCATTTTGGCCAATATGTTGATGGGATTGGCTACTGCTCCACCATACACCCCGCTGTGCAAATCCCTGTTCGGTCCTGTTATTTCCACTTCCACATAGCTCAGTCCACGCAAACCTACATCGATAGAAGGTGTGTCATTGGCTATCATCGAGGTATCTGAAATCAGCACTACATCTGCTTTAAGCCTTTCTTTATTTTCTGCGCAGAAAAGGCCCAGGTTGTTGCTTCCAACTTCTTCCTCGCCTTCTATCATATATTTTACATTGCAAGGTAAGTCGCCCTGGTGTAATAGAACTTCAAGTGCTTTTACATGCATAAACACCTGTCCTTTGTCATCGCAGGCACCTCTGGCAAATATGGCTCCTTCGGGGTGAAGTGCTGATTTTTTTATAACAGGTTCGAAAGGAGGGGAGTCCCACAATTCGAGCGGAACAGCAGGCTGAACGTCGTAATGTCCGTAAACCAACACGGTAGGCAATGCAGGATCAACTATTTTTTCGCCATAAACGATTGGGTGTCCGGCTGTTGGAAACAGTTCTACATGATCGAGACCGGCAGTGAGCAAACTTTTTCTTAGCCACTGTGCAGCTTCAAGCACACTGCTTTTGTATTCTGGATCAGCACTGATGCTTGGAATACGTAAAAATTCAACAAGCTCATTCAAATATCGGAGCTTATGCTTGTCGATATGGTGTTTCATAATGCTTAGTTTTTGGTTTTAGACAGGTAAAGTTTCGATTCTTCTCCTTCAAGCAATCGACGTATATTTGCTTTGTGCGTATAAACAACGAGTAAAAAAAGTAAGAAACCTACTACAAGAGCAAGGTTTTCTTCAGGTTGGAATCTGGGAAACAGCAATGAAACAGGAAAACTCAAAGCAGCTAGCATAGAACCCAACGAAACATAATGCGAAATGCTGAAAACTATGAGAAAAACAGCCATGCAAATGAGGGCAACCTCAAAGTGAATGCACATCACCATGCCCAACAGTGTAGCAACGCCTTTTCCTCCCTTGAAATTAGCAAAAATGGGATAAATATGCCCTGCCACTGCCGAAACGCCAAAAATGAGCTCAAGAAAGGTTCGATATTGAGCATCGACTACACCTTGGTACATCAAAAACGGAACCAGGATGGTGGCTGTCCAACCTTTGAAAATATCAATGGCCAACACTGAGAAGCCTGCTGTTTTTCCAAGAACCCTGATCGTGTTTGTGGCGCCTGCGTTTCCGCTTCCGTGTTGCCTTACATCAATTTTAAAGAAAATTTCACCTACCCATACTGCTGTTGGCAAACTGCCAATGATGTATGCAACCAATATGAACAGGAAAATTATTAATTCATTCATGCAACAACTTCGTTTTGATGCAGCGACTTGTTAATTTCCTGTGCAAAAAAGGTCAAAAATTCAGGTATAGTAAACGAGCCCACGTCGCCTTCTCCGTGTTTCCGCACCGAAACTCTGCCTTCGTTCATTTCTTTTTCTCCGGCAATAATCATGATGGGAGTCTTTTTCACTTCTGCATCTCTGATTTTGCGACTTATTTTTTCATCCCGATGGTCAATAAATCCGGTTATACCATTGGCCTGCAACTCGCTAAACACTTGTTCGGCATAAGTATGAAACTTTTCAGAAATCGGCAATACAGCAATTTGATCCGGAGCTAGCCAAAGTGGAAAATTACCGGCAGTATGTTCAATCAACACTGCAATGAAACGCTCCAGAGAACCAAATGGAGCCCGGTGTATCATCACGGGTCTGTGTTTCTGATTGTCGGCACCCACAAACTCCAACTGAAAGCGCTCAGGCAATTGATAATCCACTTGAATAGTACCAAGTTGCCACTTTCTGCCAAGCGCATCACGCACCATAAAGTCAAGTTTAGGTCCATAGAAAGCAGCTTCCCCAAGTTCGGTCACTGTTTTCAGGCCTTTTTCAGCTGCCGCCTCAATAATGGCACTTTCTGCTTTTTCCCAGTCTTCGTCTCGGCCAATGTATTTCTGTTTGTTGTTTGGATCTCGTAGCGAAATTTGAGCCACAAAGTCTTGAAAACCAAGAGCATTAAACACAAATAGCACCAGATCGATTAACTTTTTAAACTCTTCTTTTACCTGATCCGGAGTGCAAAAAATATGGGCATCATCTTGTGTAAATCCTCGCACTCGTGTCAAACCATGCAACTCTCCACTTTGCTCATACCTGTAAACAGTGCCAAACTCAGCATACCTGATGGGTAACTCTTTGTAAGAGTGAGGTTTAAACTTGTATATTTCGATATGATGGGGGCAATTCATTGGTTTCAACAAAAATTCCTCATCCTCATCTGGTGTTTTGATGGGCTGAAAAGAGTCTTTGCCATATTTTTCATAATGTCCAGAAGTAACATAAAGTGCCTTGCTGCCGATATGTGGGGTGGCAACCATGTCGTACCCATTTTTTGCCAATAGTTTTTTCATGAAATCGGTAAGCCGTTCTCGCAAGGCAGTACCCCGGGGCAGCCACAGCGGCAAACCTCCACCAACCATTTCTGAAAAACTAAATAACTCCAGCTCTTTACCTATTTTTCTGTGGTCACGCTTTTTGGCCTCTTCCAGCCTCACAAGGTGCTCTTCCAAATCCTTTTGTTTTGGAAAAGTGATGCCATAGATTCGGGTAAGCTGTTTGTTTTTTTCGTCGCCTCGCCAGTATGCGCCGGCTACATTCATCAACTTGGCAGCTTTGATAAAACCAGTATTTGGAATGTGAGGTCCTTTGCACAGGTCTACAAAATTGCCTTGTTGGTAGAAAGTTATTTGCCCATCTTCGAGACCTTCAATAAGTTCAAGTTTGAATTCGTCGCCTTTTTCGGTAAAATAAGCTTTAGCCTCTGCCTTGCTCACTTCAGACCGAACATATTCATTTTTTTGCCTGGCCAATTCTAGCATTTTCTGCTCCACTGCACCAAAAAGATCCGAGGAAAAAGTGGTTTCTCCCAAATCCACATCGTAGTAAAAACCATTTTCAGTGGCAGGACCTGTGCCCAATTTTATGCCCGGATGCAAAGCTTCCAATGCCTCGGCCATCAAGTGAGCAGATGAGTGCCAAAAAGCTGATTTGCCTTCATCGTCGTTCCAGGTAAGCAGCTGCACAGTCGAATCTGCAGAAATGGCCCGGGTCGCATCCCAGACTTCACCATTTACTTTTGCGGCTAACACATTTCTGGCCAGGCCTTCACTGATAGATAATGCAATTCCTAGCCCTGTAATGCCACTTTCATAAGCCCTGACAGAGCCATCAGGTAGGGTAATGTTGATCATAGTTCCAATTAAAATTCAAAGTTAAGTCCCAACGCCGGTAAAAAAGGCAATTGGTTCACCCGTTCGTAAGCCACCCTGTCAAAATAAAACAGGTTGGCCCGGTTGTAGGTGTTGATGGCTGAAGCATCAATTTCCAGTTTCATGTTTTTCCCAAAATAAAACTTCTTTTTAATGGAGATATCGAGCCTGTGATAATAAGGAAGACGACCTCTGTTGAAATTATTCAAATCTCCATAATAGATGCCAAGATTGCCGTTTTGTGTGGGTACTCCTGCATCAATTCCACCGTTAAAGTTGAAGTTTTCGTAAAAGGCAATGGTTTGTGTAAACGGAAATCCGCTGCCCAGATTCCAGCGGGTGCTCACTTCCCAGCTTTTGTTTTTTCCAAAATGATAAGCTGTGAGTATGTTTAAGTTGTGTCTTCTGTCGAAAATAGGCGCATATTCAATACCTTCAAATTCCCTGGTCGATCTAGCCAGGGAATAGCCCACTTGCAAATAGAATTTTTTGTAGTCGTATTTGGTCAAAAAATCAATTCCATAAGAAAGGCCGGATTCTTTGATGAAATTGGGCTGATTTTGAAATATTTTGGAAGTATTGATATTGATGAATTGTTGGAATTGTTTCACATAAGGTTCAACTGTTATTTCCAGGTATTCGTTCAAATCCAATTCTGCACCTATCACTGCATGGTTGGCCAGTTGAAGGCTGTTGCGAATAGGTTGATTGCTGTTGATGTCAACATTTCGGTCGTAAACACCATCTGGACTAGACAAGAATCCTTGAAAAAGTCCAACCACATCTCTGTCGCTTTGGGTAGAGATTAAATTTTGTGAGTATCGACCAATGGCACCTTTGAATCGCAGGCTTTTTGAAGGGGAATATTTTACGCCAAGTCTTGGCTCCAGCGAAAAGTTGCCAAGAGAAACATAGCCTTGCATCCGCAAGCCCGGATCGATGATCCAGTTGCCTGCAACAATTTTATATTTGAAGTAGGTGAAGATTTCAGTATTGAAGTTTTGCGCATCCTGCCTGATTAAATTTGGCGTCACACCCACAAAACTGGTGTTGTTGGTCACCAAACCAAGGCCATATTTAATTTCGTTTTTTTTGTTGAAATACGTGAAATTAATATTGGTATTCATGCCCGAAACATTGCTGCTTCTGGGTGTGGTAGTTGCTTCAGAAATGCCAAGATCGTAGCGTGAAAATGCCATTGTTGCATCGATAATGGTAGAAGTACCGCTGGGCAGCAACAAGAAATTTGCCCCATAGCCACTTTGTTTCCACTCAAAATTGCTCAAGCCACCTAGCCCCGCTTTGTCGTCGTTGTACATGCCAAAAACGCTCACTTTATTTCCACCTCCCAGGTGGAAAGTGGCCTTACCATAAAAGTCGTTGAAGCTAAATGGAAGCCCGTTTTTCAATTGATCACTAAAGCCGCCGTACAACGATTTGGAAGTTTTGTCGAGGTAGCTGGTTCGGTAGCTAAACACATTGGTGATGGCAAACCCTGTTGCAGAGTCAGTATATAGCGGGCCCTCATAATGCAAATTGGCTGTAAACGGATTGACTCCTACTTTTCCAGAAGGTTTGTTTTTGTTGCCGTCAATGGTTTTAATGTCGATTACCGAAGATGCTCTCCCGCCATAGTCCGACGGAAACGCTGCCGTGTACACATCCACATTTTTCAAAATGTCTGTTTCGAAAATGGAAAACAAGCCAATGGAGTGAAATGGATTATAAACCATCATACCATCGAGCAAGGTCAAGTTTTGCACAGGCAAACCACCTCTTATGTACAACTGCCCTCCCTGATCTCCCGTGAACACAATTCCGGGAATGGTTTGCAGGTATTGAGCCAAGTCACGAGCACCACCTACTGAAGGTAAAAGCTTGATATCTTTTGGCGTAATTCGTGTAATAGATGCGTTTACTGTGGTCAGCCTGGCGGTTTTGTCCCGGCTTCCGGTAACTTCTATTTCTTGCAGCTCTCTCGAAGTTTCTACAATAAACAGTTTCAACTTCAATTCCTGTCCAGCTTTTAATTCTACAGGACGGGTCATTTTTTCATACCCAATTGAAGATGCCAGTAAGTTATAGTTGCCAGCCGGAACATTGGTGATGGCGAAATAGCCGTTCACATCTGTGGCTATCCCAAAACTGGTGCCTTCAAGATATACATTGGTAAAAATTACAGGTTCACCTGATTTCTTGTCGTAGAGAAAACCTTTGATGGATCCAGTTTGGGACCATGCTAAAAGGGTTGAAAACAAGATAAAGAAAATGGCTGAGTAAAATCCTTTCAAATATAGATTAAGCATCGGGCTGCAAAAGTAGCGAAACAGGTTAAATTCGATAGAAAAAAGGTGTGATGGTAATTTTCCAATAATTTTTTTGGTGAAAGCAATTGAGCACCCTACTTTTGTGTAATTGAAAACATCAAACCGCAATGAAGATTCGTTTGGCTCTGGCTGTTATTATTTCTGCAATGGCATTAACTGCATGCAGTGTTGCCAAAACTTGCCCTACTTACGCTAAGAATCCCGTAGAGGCAAAATCAAAGGTCTAAGCGCCTTTGACTTCCGTTAGCTTGCGTGTGTTTCTACATCTTGGCTGGTAATATTTTCTCCACACATGATTACCAATCTTTCTACAATGTTGTGCAACTGGCGCACGTTGCCCGAAAAATCGAGATCTGATAGTTTTTGCATGGCCGCTGTTTCCACCAATTTCTTTTTGTAGCCGTACTCGCTTGTCAGTTTTTCTAAAAATGTATTCACCAGCAAAGGCACATCACTTCTTCTTTGATTTAAAGATGGCACCTGAATCACAATTACACTCAAACGGTGGTAAAGGTCTTCTCTAAAATTGCCCAGCTCAATTTCTCTTTTCAGGTCTTTATTGGTAGCAGCAATCACCCTCACGTTTACGCTGATGTCTTTGTCGCCACCAACCCTGTTTATTTTTCCTTCTTGCAATGCCCTGAGTACTTTAGCTTGAGCAGAAAGACTCATGTCACCAATTTCATCCAGAAACAAAGTGCCTCCATCGGCTTGTTCAAACTTTCCTATTCGTTGTTTAATGGCTGAAGTGAAAGCTCCCTTTTCATGTCCAAATAATTCACTTTCAATAAGTTCACTTGGAATAGCAGCACAGTTTACATCGACAAGCGCTCTGTTTTTCCTTTCGCTCAATTGATGGATGCTTCGGGCTACAAGTTCTTTCCCCGATCCGTTGGGTCCCAGCACCAAAACCCTGGCTTCGGTAGGTGCCACCCGTTCTATCATTTCTATCACCTTTCTGATCGGCTCTGATTCTCCCACAATCGAGGTAACTTTCGATACCTTTTTCTGAAGCTCCTGGTTTTGAACCTGCAGCTGATTTTGCTGCAACCCATTTCTTACTGAGATCATCAATCGGTTCAAATCAGGTGGTTTGGTTATAAAATCAAACGCCCCTTTTTTGGTTGCTTCCAGTGCTGTGTCTATGCTTCCATGAGCCGTGAGCATAATAAAAGGCGTGCCCAAACCGGCTGATTTGGCTTTTTCCAAACATTCGAGACCATCAAGTTTGGGCATTTTTATATCGCAAATGGCCAGATCAAAATGTTTGTCCTGAAGAAGTTTCAAAGCTTCGGCTCCGTCTGCTGCTTCTTCTACCTTGTAGCCTTCGTATTCAAGAATTTCTTTTAAAGTACTTCGAATGCTCTTTTCGTCATCCACCACCAAAATGGTTGCCATGCCTTCATGATTTAGTTCTGGGGCGAAATTGGCAAATTTTATTGCTAAACTTTTTTCTTTGAACTAATCACCGAAACTTTGACACAAATTTTGCTCAGTTACTATGGAAAACTACTTGACCATTGAGATCCTAAACCGTGTGGGCACTATTACCCTAAATCGGCCTGAAAAACGAAATGCGCTGGATGAAACCATGGTAAACAGCCTGAAAGAAGCATTTCTACATCTGGATAAAAATTCAGAAGTGAAAGTGATTGTGCTTCGGTCGTCGGGAAAAGTTTTTTGCTCAGGAGCCGATCTGGCTTATCTCCAAAAACTGCAGGATTATTCTTATGAGCAAAATTTATCAGATTCAAACAATTTAAGATCCTTGTTCGAATCGATAAGAAGTCTGTCTAAAGTTGTGTTGGCTTGTGTAAAAGGGCCAACTGTGGCTGGAGGTTGTGGTCTTTTGTCGGTTTGCGATGTTGTTTTTGCAACGCCTGAGTCTCATTTTACTTACACAGAAGTGAAAATCGGTTTTGTGCCTGCCATCGTGATGGTTTATTTGGTGAAGCGGGTAGGCGAGGGGCGAGCCAGAGAGTTGCTTCTGTCTGCCAGAACTTTTCTTGCCGATGAAGCTTTGAAAATCGGATATGTGCAGTTTGTATATGCTGAAGAAGCTATTGAAAGTGAATTTGAAAAATATGTTCAGTTTTTGATTTCCAACAACTCTGCCAACAGCATGGCTGCCACCAAACAATTGTTTCAGCAAGGACTAGATATGCCGGTTGAACAAACTTTAGATATGGCTGTGAAACTGAATGCCAAAACAAGGGGCAGCGATGATTGCAAAAAGGGAATTGCAGCTTTTATAAATAAAGAAGCCCTGAGCTGGTAGATGAAAGAGTCGGTAAAAGTATTTGCTCCGGCCACTGTAGCCAATTTGGCTTGTGGTTTCGATGTGCTTGGTTTGGCAGTAGACCAACCTGGCGATTATGTTACGGTTTGGAAAAACGGGACTAAAACCATTCAAATTGAAAAAATAACTGGCGACAATGGTCAGCTGCCCTTAGATGCCTTCAAGAATACAGCGGGAGTTGCCGTTTCTGCCATGTTGGCTCATTTGGGGCAAAACGATTTGGGCATTTCGATCGAAGTAAACAAGGAAATGCCTTTGGGCAGTGGTTTGGGCTCAAGTGCGGCCAGTTCTGTGGCTGCAGTGGTTGCTTTGAATGAATTGCTGGGAAACCCATTTGCGCACAAAATAGATCTTCTGCCATTTGCCATAGAAGCTGAAAGGGTTGCTTGTGGGGCTGCGCATGCCGATAATGTTGCCCCTGCTTTATTGGGTGGCATTGTACTTGTCAAAAGTTACAATCCTTTGTTGGTTGTCAATTTGCCTGTTCCTTCAGACCTTTTTGTGGCGGTTGTTCATCCGCATGTAGAAGTGAAAACCAGTGATGCCCGTCAGATTTTGAAAAAGGATATTCCGATACATAAAGCGGTGCATCAATGGGGAAATGTTGCCGGATTGGTTGCAGGATTATATCGTTCGGACTACCAATTGATAGGTGCTTCCCTCGAAGATGTAGTGTTTGAGCCTGTCCGCAAACTGCTTATTCCGGGTTTTGATGAAGTAAAACAAGAAGCCATTGCTAAGGGAGCCTTGGGTTGCTCCATTTCGGGTTCAGGGCCATCTGTATTTGCACTTTTCAGGCAAGTCAATCAAGGTCAGGGCATTGTAGATGCTATGAAAAAGGTTTTTGCAAAATTTGGCGTTGCGAGCAAGGGGTATATCTCGAAAGTGAATGAGGAAGGCCCAAGAATTATTAAATAATTTTCACTTCAAATTTTTGTGTCAGATTTCGACCGTTATATTTGCACCCGCATTGTCCGATAGTGTAAGGGCAACACAGCAGTTTTTGGTTCTGTTGATCCAGGTTCGAATCCTGGTCGGACAACAATGCAACAAGTGAGCTTCGGAATTTTTTCCGAAGCTTTTTTTGTGGTTTATCTTTTAATTGGAATCAAAATAAAAAATTCACTCCTGAGCAAAGCCCCGAAAAAAAGGAGAATTGCTTATTCAGCTTTCACCTTCCAGATTCCCAGCCATTGCGCCAACATGGCCAAGCCAAAAATGGAGTTATACCAGGCATAGCGAACAAACAACCGGCCTGGTTCCTGCATAAGTCTAAACAACCATTCCAACCCGTTTTTTTGCATCCAAAGTGGAGCACGTCTCACATTCCCGGCATGAAAGTCGAAAGCAGCACCCACACACAGAACTGCCATTGGCAATCTGGCTTTGTGTTCAAAAGCCCAGTTTTCCTGCCGAGGACAACCCATGCCTACAAACAAAACACCTGCCCCTGAAGATTCGATTTCCTTCAAATAAACTTCTTGTTCATTTGCTGTAAGCAGACGAAACGGAGGCGATATTGTACCAGCAATTTTAATTGAAGGGAATTGTGTTAATAAGCTGTTTGTCAGCATGTCTACCACTTCGGGCTTTGAACCATACAGAAATATGGATTCACCTCTTATCGAGGCTTCTTTGCAAACTTTCAATGTGAGATCAGGGCCGCAGACTCTGTCTTGTAAGCCACATTTGTGAAGCAAGTTGAGCGCCCACTTCACGGGCATGCCGTCAGGACAAACGAGGTCAAACTGATTCAGCCGCTTTCTGTAGTTTTCATGCAACAGGCCATACACTACGCCATGCACAGGTTGAGCAGCAACAAGCCATGTTTTTTTTTGAACAGCTGCTTGCATGATGTACTTTACCGCCGCCTCATAGTCAAAGGCGTTCACCATCATGCCAAGCACATTTCGTTTGCCTAAATCCAACATTTAGCCCAGACTTATTAATTCAGCAAAAATGCCTGCTGCTGTTACCTCTGCTCCGGCACCAGGTCCTTGAACCACTAAAGGTCGTTTTTGGTAGCGATCGGTATAGAACGCCACAATATTGTCGCTCACTGCCAGATTCCAAAATGGATGGCTGTCGTCAATGAGTTCAAGGCCAATGGAAATGTTGCCATTTTCCAGTTTACCCAGCATCCGCCACTTTTTATTTTCTGTAGCGGCTTTGTTAGCCATTTCTTCAAAAAACGCTTGTTCTTCTTCCAATGTATCGATAAAGGCCTCTGTTCCAGGTGCCTGCACACACTTTTCGGGCAGAAAACTATACATGCTAATGTCCGACATTTCAAGTTTATATCCCGCCTCACGTGCCAAGATCAACATTTTACGGGCCATGTCGGTACCATTCAGGTCGTCTCTTGGATCAGGTTCTGTGTAGCCTGCTTCCTGGGCTTCGAGTACGCAGTCTTTAAAAGGAATACCTTCTGCAAAGCGATTGAAAATATAGCTTAAAGTCCCACTCAAAATTCCCTCAATCCTGTGTACCCTGTCGCCACTGTCAATGAGGCCTTTCAGCGTGCCAATGATGGGCAAACCGGCTCCAACATTGGTTTCATACAAAAATTGAGCATTGTATTTTCTGGCTGTTTGCTGAAGTTTTTGGTACTGAGAATATTCAGCTGTGTTGGCCAGTTTATTTGGCGTTATCACAGATACCCCAGCTTCAAACAATTGAGTGTAATATGGAATAACAGCCTGATTGGCCGTGCAGTCAAGAACCACTGCATTTGGCAAGTTGAGTTGAAGCAATGCAGTCACAAATTCTGCCACCGTTCCGTTTCTGGCCTGCGATTTCCAAGTATGCCAAGTTGCCAGTGAAATGGGAAGTTCGTCAATCCAAAATGAACTTGAATTGCAAATGCCTTGTAGCTTAATTTTCAATTGTTTGCGTTGCTGTAGTTCATCTACTTGCTGCACCATTTGGTGTATCAGCGTTTTGCCAACCAGTCCCGGACCAACCAGAAAAACATGAAGCTTTTTGAATTCGGATAGGAACAGAGACTCATGCAACACATTGAGTGTTTTGGCCAGGTTTCGGGTTTCAATTACTACCGAAATGTTCAATTCTGAAGAGCCTTGTGCCGTGGCCACTACATTGATGCCGTTGTTGCCGAGAGCTGTAAAGGTTTTGCCGGAAACCCCGGTGGTACTGCGCATATTTTCGCCTATCACAGCCACTACCGACAAGCCTGTTTGTACCTCAATAGGGTCAATTTTGCCTGAAGCCAATTCTGATTCAAAAGCCTGACTCAAAGCCAACTTAGCTTGCTCACTATGTTTTGGTTCGATAGCTACGCAAATGGAGTGCTCGCTCGATGCTTGTGTAATGAGAATGATATTGACTTTGTGCGCTGCCAATGCCGCAAACATTCTGGAAGCTGTTCCTGCCACGCCAACCATGCCGCTACCTGAAAGATTGATAAGGGCAATGTGTTCAATGGATGAAATGCCTTTGATGGGAAAATCGCCATTATCTACAGCATTGCTGATGGTGGTTCCAGGATGGTTTGGCGAAAATGTATTCAGTATTTTTATTGGAATTTTTGCCTGAAACGCCGGCTGAAGGGTGGGAGGATAGATGACTTTTGCCCCAAAATGGCTGAGTTCCATAGCCTCCTGAT
This sequence comes from Cytophagales bacterium, assembly GCA_038205175.1. Lineage (GTDB taxonomy): Bacteria > Bacteroidota > Bacteroidia > Cytophagales > Flexibacteraceae > JBBRCC01. Next base: position 13,573 of record JBBRCC010000040.1, read on the forward strand.
AAGTAACAGTTGGCAAAGTAAATGCCTCTTTCACCATCCGGGGATCGGCTGTCATCATGCCATTCACATCGGTCCAGATTTGGATTTCTTCCACCTGAAGGGCTGCTCCCAAAATAGCTGCTGTATAGTCACTTCCACCTCGACCCAAGGTGGTTGTTTCGCCTTTTTCGGTTGATGCAATAAAGCCAGTAACTATTGGAATGCCTTCAAATTGGCTGAAATGTTGGGTAATGCGTGCATTCGATTTATCAAAATCAATTTCTGCCTGGCCAAATTCTGCATTGGTTATTATCAGTTTTCGGGTGTCTACTGCTTGCGCTTTGTGCCCTGCAAATTGCAAATGGCTAGCTACAATGAAAGCTGACAACCGCTCGCCAAAGCTGCAAATAAGATCGAAAGAACGAGGAGTAGCTTCCCGAAGCAAATAGATGCCTTGCAACACATCTTCAAGTTCGTTGAGCAATATTTTTATTTTAGCCAGCAAGCCACTTTGGTGGTGAACTTCTACAAGCGTACGAAGGGCCTCCATGTGGCGGTTTTCAAGTATTTCTAATGTTGTTTTGTACTCCTGGTTGCCTTCAGCGGCTTGTTCGGCCATTTGAATTAACAGGTTGGTGACCCCCGAAAAAGCTGAAACCACCACCACAGGATTTCGCTCTTTTGCCTGCAAAACAATTTGTCCTAGCTGCTGAATGGCATCGGGAGAACCTACAGATGTGCCCCCGAATTTGAGAATAATCATGAAATCTGTTTTAGAGAAAAATCGATATTGGCTGCAAAACAAGAACATTGAAGGTGGAAATCATAATTTCGAAAGGTATGACAGCTATATTATAGTTCATTTTTCTGTTAAGAGGTTTCGGTCAATTGTAGTAATTTTGTGGGCGATGGTTGAATATAGACTCTGTGTGTGGTTTGTGGTTGTGCTTGGCATAAGCCTTGCAATTTCTGCTTGTGTCAAGCGGCCCAATTTCCCCAATGCACCTGCTATTTCAGATGCTAAAATTAGTTTTTCAAGCACAGGAAGTGAACAGGTACTAAAACTTGATTTTAAATACACTGATGGAGATGGAAACCTGGGTTTGAGTCCATCCGACACCATGCCGCCATTTAATCGGCTGCTTGGAAATGGAGAGGTGAACCTCAACTACTACAATATCGTTGTTGATTTTTACACCCGAAATCAATTTACGCAGGAGTATGATTTGTTCAACTTTGGCGGGTTTAATTATTATGGGCGTTTCCCGCTTCTAGCCGACAACGACTACAACGGACCAATTGAAGGCAGATTGAATTATGACATGAAATCGATTAACTTTTTTGGAGGTGAGCGAACCGATGTGAAAGTGCGGGTCTACATTCGTGACAGGTCTCTCAATCAAAGCAATGCCATCGATTCGCCGGCCATCATCATCAACGAGTAAAGTTTGCAAACGCATAAATTTATTATTTATCAGCTCATTGTCAGGTTGTTCGGCAACAGAACCCATGAGCCTTTGCCGCATGGAAATGCGCTTCAAAATGGATGTGGCAAGTTTGGTGACATCAGCAATGAAGTATTGCAGGAACTGAAGGATTTTGGCGCAACCCATATTTGGTATACCGGAGTTTTGGAACACGCCACTTTATCCGACTATTCTAATTTTGGTATGCCTCCAGATCACCCACTTGTGGTGAAAGGTGTAGCAGGTTCGCCCTATGCTATTCGTGATTTTTATGACGTAGATCCTGATTTGGCGGAGAATGTAGAACAGCGGTCCGGGGAATTTAAAGCTTTAGTTAAACGCACACAAGAAACTGGTTTAAAGTCAATTATCGATTTTATTCCTAATCATGTAGCCAGATACTACCACAGTGATTGTTTGCCAGAAGGAGAAAAAAATCTGGGAGAAGCAGACGACACCTCCGTTCATTTTTCTGCGCAAAATAACTTTTACTATTTCCCAGGTCAAGACTTTCAGCAACCCGATGGTTTTGCTCCACCTTACACCACATTGGGAAACCAGGAACCATTTCAGGAGTCACCTGCAAAAGCCACAGGAAATGATTGTTTTACCCCAAAACCAAGTGTGAACGATTGGTTTGAAACAGTTAAACTCAACTATGGTGTCCATTATCAAAACGGTCATACTCATCATTTTGACCCTTTGCCCGACACCTGGAGCAAAATGAAGGCGGTGCTGGCATTTTGGACTAATCAAGGTGTTGATGGATTTCGCTGCGACATGGTTGAACTTGTGCCCGTAGAGTTTTGGGCCTGGGTTATTCCTAAAATCAAACAGCAAAATCCTGAAATTATTTTCATTGGAGAGGTCTATAATCCAGGCCTTTACCATCCTTATCTCGAAGCTGGCTTCGACTATTTGTACGACAAAGTTGGCCACTACGATGCTGTAAGAGAACTGATTGAAGAAAAGGGGAATGCAAATCAAGTGTACCATGTGCACGAAACCCAGCAAGGTTTTCAGCACCGTATGCTCAAGTTTATAGAAAACCATGACGAGCAGCGACTAGCCTCTCGATTTGTTGCAGGAGATATGGTAAAAGGTATAGTAGCACATGCTGCCTGTTTGCTTATGCACAAAGGCCCGGCTATGATTTATTTTGGGCAGGAACTGGGCGAAAAAGCAGAAGGAAGTACAGGTTTTAGCGGCGATGATGGCAAAACCACCATTTTCGACTTTTGGAATGTGCCTACCATGCAACAATGGCTCAATCACCTGGCAGGTAAATCCATTGATGATAATTTACTTGCTTTACGGCAGAAGTATCAGGCATTGAATAAGTTATCGCTGCAAAAGGATGCAATTATACATGGGCATTATTATTCTATTCAATGGGCGAACGCAGGTCGAAGTTTTGACTACAATGAGCACAAAACCTTGATTTTTTTAAGGTACACCGAGTCGGAGCGATTGCTAATTTTGCTCAACTTTGAGCCTTCTTACCAACATATTGCCAGGGTTAAAATTCCTTTCGATGCCTGGAAAGCCATGAGGTTGCCTGCCGTAGGTTTGTACAATCTAAAATCCTTGTTTGAGGAAAATGTAGCCTCAATTGAATTTTATGCTGAAGGGGTAACCGAACTGCACAATTTACACGCTGGAGTTCCCATTCCACTCAAACCCTGGACACCTATGGTTTTTGAACTCCAATCGCTGAGTTAACTGCATGAAGCGTTCATTTAAAGACGATTTTTGGTTATATAATAAGCCATTTACCATCACAGCATGTCTTGCACTACTTTTCAACCTTATTTGGATATTGATTCAAGGTAAAGCAGATAGCTTTCTGACAATCAATGGTTTAATTACTCAAAATTGGTGGACTTTTTTCAGATTTTACACCCATATTGGCGAAGGTTGGTCGCTCGTTGTTTTATGTCTGATACTGACCTTCGTGAAATATAGATATGCCCTGGCAGGTCTTATTTCCTTTGCTTTAGGCTCTTCGATTTCGGCGCTATTAAAGCATACTTTGTTTAGTGGTATGCTGCGTCCTGTAGCCTTTTTTTCAGATTTGGGAATTGATATTCAAACCTTTGCCGGCGTGGAACTTCACAAATACAATACATTTCCCTCAGGACATGCCATCACGGTGTTTTCCATGTTTTCTTTGCTGGCCATCATTACAAAACCAAACTGGGGTTATCTGTGGGCATTTATGGCTGTGTTAGGCATTTACTCTCGTGTAGTTTTATCTCTTCACTTTATAACAGACATTACGGCTGGCGCCATGATTGGCTGGCTTTCCACCCTTTTTGCTTGGAGAATGGTTCAGTCTTTTGAAAAAAACAAGCTCGAAGGGCAATGGACTTTCAAGAAAAAATAAGGTTATAAATACATCTTCTCAAGCATGTTTAAAGATCAAATTACATAGCATTGTATAGCTTTTAGCCTTGCACTTTTTTAATATCTGAGGCAATTAAAAGCAAAAATACGAATTTCATTAATTTTGAATAATTTTCAAAATTAGAGGTGTTTATTGCTAATATGTCAACAATTTAAGCTATTTAGCGGTTTATTTTAATTTGTTGAATGGAATTAGTACTAACGTCTCCCAAATATTCTGCATCATTTAAAATGCAATTTTTGAATATTAACAAAGTCTTGTATATTTTCACGAACAAAAATAAACCGACACACTTTGGATTGGAGTTTTAATATTGGTTTTCTGCAAATCAAATTGGTGGATCTGGCCGACATGTTGTTGGTCGCCTATTTGATTTACCGCCTTTATAAAATGGTGCGGGGCAGTGTGGCCTTTAAAATTCTGATAGGCATCATGGCCATTTATCTGCTTTACCAGTTTGTGAAGTCAACAGGTATGGAATTGCTCACCACCATTTTAGGGCAGTTTATGGGAGTTGGCGTTATAGCTACAGTGGTTTTGTTTCAGCAGGAAATCAGAAAAATATTGATGATGGTAGGCAAAAATACCTTCATCAGCGATGACAGTATTTTCAGGATTATTTTTGGTGGTGCGTCTAAAAAGACCGAGATAGACCTTATTCCTATTGTGGAGGCGTCAAAGGCCATGAGCAATACCCATCAAGGTGCATTGATTGTTTTTTCGAGAAGTTCGGAGTTGAAATTTTATGCCGAAACCGGGGATACTTTAGATGCTACAATCTCGAAACGTTTATTGGTTTCGCTGTTTTTCAAAAACAGTCCCATGCACGATGGAGCTGTAATTATTTCTGATGGTAGAATTAAAGCCGCAAGATGTATTTTGCCCGTTTCCGAAAATCAGGAACTTCCTGCAAGTTTAGGCCTTCGACACAGAGCAGCTTTAGGGCTTACCGAAGTTACAGATGCCATTGTGTTGGTTATTTCAGAAGAAACCGGGCAAATGTCGCTGGCACACAACGGGGTTTTGGAACACAACCTTTCAGCTTCAGAACTTAGAGCTAAAATCCACTATTATCTCTATGAAACAGAAGAAGTGGTAGAGGAGGAGTTGAAACCTCAAGAAGCCTTTGCTGGTTAAGAAGCTGGCTTTTCTTCTTGTTCAAACATCGATTTCTTTTTATTGGCAGGCAAATCAATATATTTTTTCAAATCGTTGGCTGCAGGAATGAGTTCATGTTCAGGATATTTACTCATAAACAATTCCAAATACCTACTTGCATTTAAACTATCATTCTGGTCATGAAAGTTATTGGCTATCAGAAAGTTAGCCAATCCAGCTGATGTAGATTTCGGGTATTTGTTCATCACATCCAAATAAAGTTCATTGGCTCTTTGTTTGTCATTCAGGTTATTCTGAATGACCTGGGCACATCGAACTAAATAGCGGGCCGCATTTGTGTCTTGGGCATAATCTGCTGCAAACAACTGATAATCCCGGGCAAGGTACATGGCAGTTCCAGTTTCATTTTCAAGGTCTTCGTCCGAAACTTCTATTGCAAGTTTCGATTCCAAACTATCGATCCGCTGGGAAAGGTCAATTTTTTTATCGCTTTTTGGTTTTTCCTGGCACGAAAACACCAAAAAGAGAGCTGCTGCAAAAATATTTTTCATCCGATAATTCATTTTGGTTACAATAATAGGGCTTTGAAGTGCTCAAAATCAGCATGATATCAACTTATTTTTGTAAGTGATTTGTTTTCAGCTAGATAAGCTCCATCACTTGATTTTTGCTTTTACATGCTGAAATTGTGCAATAAAAAAACTCATGTAAGGTGTTTCTGCAAATCTTTTCCGTCTACTTTTGGAAGACTCAAAATTCAGAACCAAAACACCTGCGTTTGATTTGAATTTCGGGTTTTTGCTTTTTTCTGATAATTCCAAATCATAACCGGAACAACATGTACGTATTAAAAAGAGATGGTCGGAGGGAGACCGTTAAGTTCGATAAAATCACCGCCAGAATCGAAAAGCTTTGTTATGGCTTAGATTCAAGGTTTATGCATCCTATAGAGGTTGCCAAAAAAGTGATTGACGGTGTGTATGACGGCGTTACTACAGTTCAGCTCGACAACCTGGCTGCAGAAACCGCTGCATCGCTCACTGCCAAACATCCGGACTATGCTACCCTTGCCGCAAGACTAGCCATTTCTAACCTTCACAAAGGCACCAGCAAATCGTTTTCAAGTACTATAAAACGTCTGTTTCTGTATGAAGATCCAAAAACAGGTGAGAATGCTGCTCTCATTTCAAGGGAGGTTTATGAGGTTGTAAAAGAACATGCTGCTTTGCTTGACGAAACCATTATATATGATCGGGATTTTGGCTACGACTATTTTGGTTTCAAAACCCTTGAGCGTTCTTACCTACTGAAATGTGAAGGCATGGTGGTAGAACGTCCGCAGCACATGCTGATGCGTGTGGCAGTAGGCATTCACATGAACGATATCGATTCGGTGTTAGAAACATACAATCTCCTGAGTGAACGTTGGTTTACCCACGCTACACCCACGCTATTCAACGCTGGCACACCGAAACCTCAATTGTCTTCTTGTTTCTTGCTCACCATGCAAGACGATAGCATAGAAGGCATATACAACACCTTGAGCCAAACAGCCAAAATTTCTCAATCAGCCGGGGGAATTGGATTAAGCATTCACAATGTGAGGGCCACTGGTTCATACATTAAAGGAACAAATGGCACTTCGAATGGCATCATTCCAATGTTAAGGGTGTTTAACGACACAGCTCGCTATGTAGACCAAGGCGGAGGAAAACGAAAAGGCGCATTTGCCATTTATTTAGAGCCTTGGCATGCCGACGTTTTTGAGTTTTTGCAACTGAAGAAAAATCATGGCAAAGAAGAAGCCCGAGCCAGAGACTTGTTTTATGCATTGTGGGTGCCTGATTTGTTCATGAAGCGGGTGGAAGAAAATGCTGAATGGTCACTGTTTTGCCCAAAAGAGGCTCCCGGATTGTCCGATGTTCATGGAGAAGCATTTGAGAAACTGTATGCAAAATATGAGATGGAAGGTAAGGCTCGAAAAGTAGTGAAAGCACAAGATCTTTGGTTTGAGATTGTAGAATCTCAGATAGAGACAGGAACGCCTTACATGCTGTTTAAAGACCATGCCAACAGCAAATCGAACCAACAAAATCTAGGTACCATCAAATCTTCAAATCTGTGCACAGAAATTATTGAGTACACAGCAAAAGATGAAGTGGCCGTATGTAACCTGGCTTCATTGGCCTTGCCGAAATACATCGTGGATGGTAAGTTCGACCACCAGAAATTGTATGAAGTAACAAAAGCTGTTACCAAAAATCTGAATCGAATCATCGATATCAACTACTATCCTGTTCCTGAAGCAAGAAATTCCAACATGCGCCACCGTCCCATTGGTTTGGGTGTGCAAGGTCTGGCTGATGCGTTCATTAAATTGAAAATGCCATTTGAGTCTGATGAAGCCAAAGGATTGAATGAGGATATCTTTGAAACCATCTATTTTGCAGCCATGACCGCCTCTATGGAGCTGGCCAAAACAGAAGGTGCCTATGAAACTTTCGCAGGTTCGCCTGTTTCGAAAGGTGTTTTCCAGTTCGACATGTGGAATGTGAAGCCTAGATCCGGACGTTGGAATTGGGACAAACTGAAAACGGAAGTGAAGAAAAATGGCGTAAGAAATTCTTTGTTACTTGCCCCGATGCCAACTGCTTCTACCTCACAAATTTTAGGAAACAACGAATGCTTTGAGCCATACACCAGCAATATCTACACTAGAAGGGTGCTTTCAGGCGAGTTTATAGTTGTAAACAAGCACTTGTTGAAAGATTTAGTGGAGCTTGGTCTGTGGAATGAAAATATGAAATCTAAGCTTATAGCTGCGAACGGTTCGGTGCAAAACATGCCTGAAATTCCCCAGTATATCAAAGACTTGTACAAAACCGTTTGGGAGATTTCGCAAAAAACCATCATGGATATGGCTGCCGACAGAGGTGCATACATTTGCCAAAGTCAGAGTTTGAATATTCACATGCAAGAGGCCAACTTTGGTAAAATGACTTCTATGCATTTTTATGCCTGGAAGAAGGGCCTGAAAACTGGCATGTATTACCTCAGAACCAAAGCAGCAGCTGATGCCATCAAGTTCACAGTCGACAAGCAGCATTTGGAAACTGCCCATGTTGAAGAATTGGCAGATAAAGAGCAGAAATTAAAAGACCTGGCTTGCTCTCTCGACAATCCTGATACTTGCGAGTCTTGCAGTGGTTAATCAAAAAATTACGTTTACAAACCTTTTCTAAACACGAAAGCCACCATAATCTGGTGGCTTTTTTCTTCATTGCATGCCATGAATCAATCTTTAGAATTTGCGCCTGTGAACGTAATTGGCTTGATGTCAGGCTCATCGCTTGATGGTCTGGACATAGCTTGGTGCGAATTCAATCAAAAATCGGAGACCTGGAGCTATGAACTGAAATGGGCTGAAACGCTGGCTTTTGACAGATCTCTGCGCCAAAGACTTGAACAAGCGCCCAATGCCAATGCTTTCTTTTTGGCAGAAACAGATGCCCTTTTTGCCAGATTTTCGGGTGAAGCAGTTCAGGCAGTTTGTAAAAAGGCAGGCAAAAAACCAGATTTGGTTGCATCGCATGGGCATACCATTTTTCATCAGCCAGCCGAAGGATTTACCACTCAAATCGGTAATGGAGGCCTCATTGCAGCCAGTTGTGGTTTGCCTGTTGCGTCAGATTTCAGAACAATTGATGTAGGTCTGGGTGGGCAAGGTGCACCTTTGGTTCCGGTCGGCGAAATGCTTCTTTTTCCAGGATTTGACGGTTATTTGAATCTGGGTGGAATAGCAAATCTTACCATTAAAAAAGAAACACTGCTGGCGTTCGATGTTTCTGCCTGCAATCAGTGGTTCAACTACTTGGCTCAAGAAAATGGTTTAGAATATGATGAAGGTGGAAAACTGGCTTTGGCCGGTAATCCAGATACGACTTTGGTTGAAACGCTTTGTGCATTTTTTAATAATCATGGAGGCTCAATTTCAAACGAATTTGTTCGAAGCACATTCACTGCCTTGGAAACCAGTTCATTGACTTTGGAAGATAAAATGGCGAGTGCTGTTTCTGCATCAGGAAAATTGATTCATGCAGCCATCGCTAAATTCGGTCTCCATAAAGTTCTTGTAACAGGCGGAGGTGCCTTCAATCCTGCTTTAATGCAAGCAATTCGCCTACATCACAAGGTTAACTTTGAACTTATAGTTCCAGACGATCAAACGGTTCAATTTAAAGAAGCCATCATATTCGCCTTTTTAGGTGTGCTTCGAAAGATGGGAAAAGTCAATGTCGAAAATTCCGTGACCGGGTCCAGTCAAAGTCATATAGCTGGAGCACTATACCAGCCGTTTTAGCCGATTTCGATTACCACATCGGCTGTGAGCGGGTGGCCGACACAAGTTAACACATACCCACTATCCAGTTCATCGTCGGATAGCCCTTCCGTTTCATCCATGTGCACTTTTCCAGATAAACATTTGCCTCGACATGCCGTGCAAAGTCCGCTTTGACAACTGTAAGGCATATCCACGTCTTTTTCGAGGGCAGTTTCTAAAATGGTGCTGCTCGGATCGACAGTAATTTTGTAAGTCTTCCCATCCAGAATAATGGTTACTTCTCTCGTGATGATACCTTGCTCTTCAACTGCTTGTTGCTTTGAAGCTTCGTCTACATTGCTGTGGAATATTTCACGGTGAATTTTCTCTTTTGCAATACCCTGTTTACCAAGCACATTTTCAACAGATTCCATCATGCCATGAGGCCCGCACATGTAGTAAAGTGTTTCTTGAACAGGAGAAGCTGGTTGCAGATGATGAAGCATTTCTTCCAATAGTTCTTCTGAAATGCGGCCTTTGGCACCATACCAAACATCAGGTGGCTGAGTGAGGCAGTGTACTACTTTGAATCGGGAAGGATGTTGCGCCTGAAGTTGCTCAAGCTTGGTTTTGTAAATGATGCTGAATTCATTTCTGTTGCCATAAATGAGCGAGACAAAGGAATCAGGCTCATGGGCAAGCACCGATTTGAGAATTGAAAACAGAGGTGTTATTCCACTTCCGGCCCCAAATAAGATGATATGTCGCTTTTTGCCACGAATTGGCAAAAAGGTGAAATGGCCAATAGCTGGAAGCAATTCCATTTCATAGCCTGGCTTGATGTTTTTGGGCAACCAATTCGACATTTTGCCATTTTCAACTTGCTTCACACTTACGCAAAGTTTGTCGTCGACGCCTGGTGCTGAGCATAATGAATATGCCCTCCTAATGGATTCACCTTCGACAGGCACTATCAAAGTTAAAAACTGACCTGCTTGATAGTCAAGAAGTTCGCTCGGAGTATCAAAAGAAATGCTGATGGTTTCAGGGGTTTCCCGAATCACTTCGGCAACCTTGAGTTTAATAGAATGTACGCTCATGGATAGTTGAATAACTAAAAAACCTAAATTTCATCAGAAGGTTTTCAGGCAGGCAAAAGTACGGGATATTTAAAGATCTTATCTCCGGTTATGCAATTCAGTACTTACTGAAATCCACTTTTTTTATAGGTTGGTTATGGTGAAAGGATTTTTTATTGAAACTTGCTGAGTAAGAAAAGGCCCGCAGATCTTGCAGATAGTATTCTTTTCGCTACACGTCTTTGAGCGAAACACTCCTCTTTCGATGCGTCTTTGAATTTCACTTTCAGATATTATTTACCCCAACCAACCTTTGCGCCTGAACCAAAAATAAATACTGCCACAGACCCCAATCATGAGCAACCAAACATATAAGTAGCCATGGCGATGGGCCACTTCAGGCATAAAATGAAAATTCATCCCATATACACCAACTATAAAAGTGACGGGCAAAAAGAAAACAGAAAACAAAGTTAGAACCCGAATAACATCATTGTTGCGCTGGGCAGCAAAGTTCAGGTTCAGGTTTATCAGGTTGTTGAATCGGTCGTTTACTTCATCGAATGAAGTTTCAATGCGCACAAACATATCGTTCACATCCTCCACTATAGCACTCTCTTTGTCCTGATCCCGAAGGTATTCAATAATGGTTTTCGATAGCGTCAACACCTTTTTGGCTATGGCTATTTTGCGTTTCAACTGATAAAATCCCTTGGCGATAGGTATATCTCTTTGCTTTAGAAACAGCCGGCCTTCGTAGTAATCTAGATCCTCAGAGAGTTTCAGTGCAAGTGGTTCATAACTTCTAAACACTTCTTTGATGAGTTTGCACAAGACAAGAAAATCGTTTTGCTTTTTAACTTCGCCATATTTCGCTTTCACAGTATCAATGGGTGTCCAATGTCCCCGATGTATGGTAAGCAAGGTGGTGTGAGGACGATGAATAAGCACCAATTTGCGGGTCATCTCATGTATGTTGTTCACCTCGCTTTTGGTAGGATCGTAAAATCTGGCAATGATAAATGTGCCTTCGAGTACATCCATGGCCTCTGCTTTAGGCAAATGCTCTGGCTGCAATATATCCTGAATGTACACCTGATGAATGTCAAATTCTTGGCCCAGCTTTTCAATAGCTTCATCGTTCGGCGATTCCAAGTCTATCCACGACCATTTTTGTTGGGGTGGTGCGCAAAGGGTGGTTCTCATTCGGCCAATTTTTTAGTAAAAATAGATATGCCCGGGAATTAGTCCAACCTTAAATGTGTTTTTGGGAAGTAAACTCGCATTTTCATACACTTCAATTTGGCCCCGCTGTTGAAAATCGATTGCATCGCCCAGCCAAATTCTTTTCGTTTTTTGGTCTAACCCTAAAGCATAATAGTTTTTTTCCGTGCCCAATTTAACAGGTTCTGCTTGCAATGGAGGGTTAGTTGCTGAGATGCGATAGAGATGTTGCGACAAAAAATATAAGGTATCTTCATCCACATTGGAGGCCATCCTCGTCGATAGCCCTGCTGAGTAGTTTGTTGTAACAGTGTGAAGCAATCGATTTCCTGAAAAATGGAGCAATCCTGGATTTCCGTTTGCAGCATTTTCAAACGCTGCCCAAAAAGTAGAGCCAGTTTTTAAAAGGGCACCCGAAGGACCTGGGAGCAACATACTATCTTCAATCTGTTGTCTTGAAACACTTGCCCGGAAAAGGTATGGTACGTCTGGAGAATTGAAATAAAGCGAGTCCCCGAATTGAACCATTTGTTCTGACCAATGCGGAAATGGAATTCTTTTAATGATTGCAAGTGTATGCTCATCCAATATCAAAATCTGACGGCTGAAAATATCTGTTAACCAGGCTTGCCCGTTTCCTGTGAAATGCAGGTATCTTGGTGTACCAAGTTTTTGAACAGATTGGACTGTATTCCAGGTGTTTAAGTCGATAACTTCAATCTTAGATGAGTTATTAACCACACAGTATGCTTTGCCGTTTCTCAAGGTGATGGACTGCAATACGTCGCCTATTCTTCGGTTGTTGGCTTGAAAAAAAACATCTTCCCAAACCTGAGCAGTTCCTTGGTCAATTACCGAAATTCCTGCATTGCCTCTTGGAAAAATACCTTCGCAGCTCACAATTGCATGGTTGCCGGTTCCATTCAGAATTGGCAAAGCAGACAGTTTTTCCTTTGTTGGTTTACAGCTTATAAAGTAGATTACAGATAAGATTGCAATCCATCTCATTTTCAGTTAATTAAGAATTTAATACTCGATTTTTTACCTTCACTTTCACATTGGAAAATATATATTCCTGGCAAAAATCCAGACATAGAAAGTTGAGCTTGGTTTGAATGCAGGTTGTGTTGCATCACCATTTTTCCCTGGTGGTTGATAATCCTTATGTTGCCATCGTAAACAGGAGCTTCAATCTGCAATGTGGTGTTTTTGTTGTCGTAGGCTAGTTTCCAGTTTGCTGGCATTTGCTCGTGCAACACAGCCACAGCGTCCAGATCAAAGCCGCCGGAAGGGTAGGGGGTTGGCCATGGATCGTTTATGGGAATTCCTTTGCTATCCAAAGTCCTGAAAGACGGGTTCAAATTGCCAACCACATCAATAAGACGAACGGCTACAATGTGGTTTATATCAAGTCCGGGTTCGTTTTTGAGTTCATCCAGATCGAAAGGTGTGCCCCAATCCAAGATATATTTTCCAGCCAGGTTATGAATGTGCCGGGCATCAATTCTGTCAAAAGCTCCGATTTGAGTGGAAGTTTCAGTATTTGAAACAGCTGGAAACCGAAAAAATTGAACGCCATCTGAGCTTATTTCTACAAATGCCAGTTCAAGAAAGTCAGGAATGAAGGCATTTTCGAACACGGCAAAATCAAATCCTTCTCCATTTCGAATTGGATTTTTGAAGTACAATGTTGCTGAGCCACCGTCACCAAGGCTCACAACTTGTCCGTCAGCCTGACCAAGTGCAAAACCTGATATACCAACAGTTGCCTGACCAAATTCTGGTTGATCCAATTGCATGGGTCCTCTGTTTATTTCGCAGCGAACCGCCCAATTTTTAATTCTGAAATCGTTTTTAGATATGGCGTCTGAGCCAGGTTCACCAACAGGAGGTGCAAATTGAGCAAGTACTTGTGGTGCAAAAAGCCATCCACCTGCCAGAAACAGGATGCAAAATAGATGTTGAAACAGCATGGATGACTTTTTCACGGTAACGTTTATAAAGGGCTTGGTTATTCTTTTACGAATGTTCCAATTGAAAATCCTTGCGATGATTGAACTTTCAGTTTGTAAATTCCCTGAGGTAAATCCTTGATTTCCAGTCTGTAAATTCCACTTGTTATTTCTGTAAAAGGAACATCAATCGTTGAACCCTGCTGGTTAATTATTTGAATTTGCGCATGTTGAAGTTGATTTGTTTTTACTGTTAACATCTCTGTAGCAGGATTTGGGTACATGCTCATTTGACTCATTCCAGATGGCTTCACAGATAATCCCTCACCAAAAATAAGTAAATTGTCCAAACAAAAATAGGCTGGTGTGTTCATACCAAAAGCACCATTGTCTGAAGATGAAAGTTGAAAACTTAAACTATCCATTTGTCTTTCGAACAGGCCAATTTTGGTCCAGTTTTTCACAATATAATCCTGGGAATTATCTTCAAAACGAAAGTCGGCCAGGTAAAACTGGATGGTATCGAGCACCACACCGCCAACCCATCGAGCAATGCTGAGCTTGAAAAAATCCGGGTCATTTCCGCTTTCTCCGCCAAATTTCTTGGAAAATAAATCCCCAAATTTCATGGTTCGGTAAGCATAAGTTGAGTTGTTGACGTGCAGCCATTCGGCCCGGACAGTGACGGGAAATTTAATAATAGCTTGTCCACCGCTGGTGTAAACAGTTGAATAAACCAAAGAATTTTCATGCCCTTTACCTGCTATGCAACTGTATTGATTTGCAAATCCAGCTGTTGTGGTATCGGTGATACTTGAGAGTGAAAAGCCTTCCCAGGAGCCAAATTGACTTGTAAACCTATTTTTGAAAAGCACGCCATCTACATTGAAACCGCCAGGATGGTTGCTTCCATTGAGAAAGGTGTCGGCAGGGAATGAAAGATATTCAAATCCGATATTGGGCTGGGCCGTGACTGACAACGGATTTAAAGAGATGAAAAAGACAGCAAGTGTGCTTGCAATTGTGTTAAAACGAATCATGTTGAAATGTGTAAAGAAAATTGAGTTGAAAATACCTGAGTGGCATAGGGAAACCTTCCAATATTTGAGCCGATTGGTTGAAGAGATTGCCGATTTTGCCGTTGATGTTTAGATTGTTTTTAAATAAAATTGTCTGGTAACCAAATTGAAGATCAGCAACAACCATGGCATTCAAATAGCCTGAATGATCTGTTTGGGTAAATGTTTTGCTGGTGTATCTTCCCAGAAGTTGAATTTGCCAAGCCTGATGTTGATAAAGCAACTGACCGGACGCCACATATTTTGGTTGAAAAATCAGTTGCTTTTCGGTAAAATTCTTGCTTTCAGTTTGTCTTCTACGGTTTTCGGCTTTGGTGAACGTATGCTGGATAATGGCAACTACTTTTCGCCCGGCTTCAATTTGATAACTGAATTGGTGCTGCCATTCTATTCCCCTTGCATGCACTTTGTCCAGATTTTGGGCTTGCCAGAAACTTCCTGCAGGAAGCCAAATCATTCTGTTGTTCAATACATTGTAAAAAGCGGTGGCCTCGTTTTCTATTGCCCAATTTCTACCCGACTTTTTCCAGTTCAGACCTGTTTCTGCAGTGAATCCTGTCTCTGGCAAAAGTTCTGGATTTCCACCTGGAGTCCAAAAGCGATCATTGAGAGTGGGTTGCCTGTAAATACCTGAACCTTTGGCTTTTAATTCTAAATTTTTTGAGATCGTAAAGGCAGTTGAGGTAGATGGCGTGAAAGGGAGAATCAAATTTGAAGCCCCTGAAACCATTTCTTTCCTCAGACTGAGCAATGTGTGCCATGTTTTTGTTTGCCACTTCACGAAAGCAGTGCCAGTAAACCGGGTTTCGACAGCCCGGTAAACAGGTGCCTGGGCCTCTGTAAATTGGCTATTGCCGATGATACCGAATCTTAAATTTTGGCGAAGTTGAAAAGAAAAATCTGCTTCAGAATAGGCTTGCTGAAATTGCGACCTGCTGTCTAACCTAACCATGGGATTGCGGTAATTCAACTGCTCCGATACCCAACCTTGCCTTACTCTGAGGCTTGTAGTTGAAGTGGTCCAAGCCAGGTTTAAACTATGGCGGCTGCTGTTGTCTTGCTGACTTTCATGGGCCAAACTAGAAAAAACGGAACCGGGTAACTGTCTGTTGGTATGAAGCATTTGCCCGCTGTACCAGATTTTTGTAGCCTGCGAAATTTGAGTTCCTGCGTCAAGTTGAATTCCGTTTTGTGTAAAATGGTGGTGTGCCCGGCGTTTTGTTTCAAGGGAATAAGGTTCCCTGTAGCTGAAGTTCATTGGCCCATCTTGCAGCAAAGCCCGAATTTCTACAAATGATTTGCCGTTACCTACTCCAATTCCTAATCCGCTGCTCCATAATCCTAATGAACTGTATTGCGAAAAAGCTTTGGCCAGAATTCCATCGATTGATCGCCTGCTTTGGAGTTGAACAATTCCACCGGCGCAACCACTTCCATAAGCAGTTGATTGATTTCCGGTTTGCAGCGCCACTTGATCTACAAACCAATTTGGTGTCAATTCCAAACCCATTTGCCCCAACATAGGATTTTGAAGCGGTATACCATTCCAAACTATACCGGTATGGTTGGCCGAAAGTCCTCTGATGGATGAGGTTGCCAAAAGACCTGGTCCGTTTGTTTTTACAAAAATGGAATGGTTGGCCTTCAGCAATTCTGAAAGATTGCCGGCTGGAAAGTTGCGCAACAACAACGAATCGGCAAAAGTAGTTTGCAGGAGTTTTACATCGCTACGAACAGATTCCACCGTTACCTCCGGCAGCCGAACAGCCGACGTATCTGGGTGCGCCAACAAGGGCAGCCCAATGAACCAAATGAACATCAAAATCAGAAACCGCATGGCAGAAAAGCTAAAGGATCATAGCTTTTCGGAACCCAATGGGCTAAAGAATTTGACGGAAAAAGAGCGTACAGTTTTGCCATAAAATCCCTTGCTTTTATTCCCGAAAGCAAATTACTAATGATGAAATGTGGCAGGTCTCCTGGCTTTCCCCGGTTTGGCCGCCTTCCCATCCGCCTAAGCGAACAGTGGCAAGAGTATGGCCTTACCTTTTTTGTGGGGACTACAGTTGCGGGTACAGCGCCGGACTTTAACCGGACTTCCCTTTTCATTCCGCCTTCGGGCGGAAACCATCAATCCGTTGCAAATGTATATGTTTGCTATTGGTCTTTCCAAATATTATTTTTGTGGCTAATCCCACTCAACTTGGAATTTGCCATTGTAGACATAGAAACCACAGGAGGTTCGCCAGCTTCAAGCAGCATGGTGGAAATAGGTGTGGTTATTTCAGACGGGCAAAAAGTGCTCGAAACTTTTCAAACTTTACTCAACCCCGGTCGGCATATTCCCTGGAATGTAAGCATGATTCATGGAATTACCGACGAGATGGTGGTGGATGCGCCCCGATTCGAAGACGTAGCAGATTATTTGTTCGAAATGCTGCAAAACCGGGTATTTGTGGCCCACAATGCTTCGTTCGATTTTGGCTTTGTGAAGAAGGAACTGCAAACCGTGGGGTATGATTTTGCGCCCAAGAAAATTTGTTCAGTTCGCTTTGCCCGGCGCCTTGAAAAAGGATTAAAGTCCTACAGTTTAAAATCGCTCGCTGCCTACTATCAAGTGGTAAATCCACGGGCGCACAGGGCTTTAGCTGATGCAGAAACAACGGCAGAAATTTTTCATCGGCTGCTGGTGAAGCCTGATGCCGAGTTGGCATTGAAGGAATTTTTGAATCAGAAAAACAGGGAATCGACGCTTCCGCCAAACATCGACAAGCAAGTGTTGAAAGGTTTGCCTGGAAAACCTGGAGTCTACTGGTTTTTGAACAAACAAAAACAAGTGATTTATGTGGGCAAAGCAAACGACCTGAGAAGCCGGGTGATTAGCCATTTCACCAAAGGCACACATACCAAAGATAAGCAGCGCTTTCACGAGAATATTTTCGAAGTGGGCTTTGAATTGTCGGGCAATGAGTTGATGGCTTTGCTGCTTGAAAATGAATTGATCAAAAAACATTATCCGATTCACAACCGATTGAATAAAGAATTTTTGCTCAACCATGGTTTGTATTCCTACACCGATCAGGCTGGTTATCTGCGCTTAATGACGGGTGAAACCGGGAAATGGACAAATCCACTGGCTACATTCAAATCCAAATCTGAAGCCATGCATATATTGCTGAAAATCAGCATGCAGCATGGTCTATGCTTGAAATTGAACGGCATTTTCGATAAAGACAGCAAGTTGTGTCGCTACCAGGGAACGCAAAAACAGCACTGTTTGATCTGTGAGGACAAGGCAGATGCCAACACATACAATGAGCAGGTTTCGCTTGCTATAGCCGAATTGCCTCAGGAAAATTATATGTTGAAAACATGTGGCAGAACCGACGAAGAGGTAGGACTTGTTTGGGTGGAACATGGCAAAATAAGGGCTTGCGGTTATGTAGAAAACAGCACGGCCTGGGAGCCTGAAACGCTGTTGCCTCTGTTGAAAACCTATTACGATACGCAGGATTCCCAGTCCATTTTGCGGCAGTTTTTACCAAAAGCAGTTCAGATTGGTGCGTTTGCCGGCGGTATAAAATTGCTGGAAATTACTTTCTGATATTACCAGGAAAACTTGAAGTGCAGCATTTTCGATCTCACGATGCTGGCCAATTAAATATCGAACGATGCTTTACTTTGTTCGTTGTTTGGTTCTCAGCTATACACAGGCAGGGATTTTTAGCACTAAACTTTCTGCGAAGAACTGAACTTTAAATTTAGCACTGAACCGCCAATTTCTTGTAGGTGTTGTTAGCAGTTGTTTTTTTCTGTTGGTATGCTTTTGAATTCCGCACTTGATTTAATAATGTATTCTGCTTTAGTTATGTCTGTATTAGTGTTAAATATTATCTTCTTCAACTTAAATTCCGCAAGTGGATTTTTACTATTAAATGGAAACTCCAAATAATCAAAACCATCTTTTGAGCCAAAATTTAAATTGAAGTATTTGCCGGTGTCCCTTTTTACAAGAAGTCTGTATTCCTGTTCGATATTATATTTATGAGGCAAATAGAAAAAGCCAATTGTCGCAATACGATTTACTATTAAATACTTATCTCTCTTTTTAGCCAACTCTATTAGGTCTGACAAGAGAGGCAAATCCGACCGTGTTGATGTCTGGGGATAATATACTTGTCGGAAGTCAGTATTGAGATTTGAAACTTCAAAAACAAGCCTAACTCCGGTCTTTTTCGCAAAATACTCCCACATATATGCTTCAGCGTCCTTTGATAATTTATCATTTGTAAATGAAGTGTAAAAGGCATTTTCCACTAATTCAGTTTCAAGAGCAATACATGCACTATTTTTTCTTAGCTCATAGCCGTCCATTTTGTGTGCAGTATAAAATGGTTTGAATTCATCTTCAGAAAACCTTTTTTTGACACTAAATAACCAAATCTTTTTCGTTTCAAGAATATTCTTAAAAGCGCTTATTTCGGTGAAGTGATGGTAATCCGTAATTGGATTTTGAGGAAAGTAGTTTTTCAGAATTAAATCTGAAAGCTTACTTGTTGCTAAATGATTTGTAATGATGTTATCCGTTGTCCGAAAATCATTGAAGTCGAAGGTCGGTAAATAGGTCAACGTGTGTCCTTTCAAACATTGGTTGATGTCAGACGCAATTGATACATTTTCTTTTATTGTTGTCATACTTATTTGTTTTTATAATAAATAGTTTAAAAAAAAAGAAAAAGTAAACTATTGTGTGAATTTTTCAAACTTTTATTTAAACGATGTCGCTATAAAATGGGGCATAACGTCAGACTGTGAAAAAAAGCTCTCAATATTGCCTCAAAAATACTTGAAATATCTTATTGTCAAACGGGTTTAAATGTTTATTTTTCTAGCATAAAACAACTACTTAATTGGCTCATATACAAGGAGAAAACCGGCACCAGCTTTTTATAAGAAGCATGGAAAAACTGATAGAAAAGATCAAAACCTGGAAGCCGGACTATAAGAAAGCGGCTTGCGTTTTAAAAACCGAACGAAACCGAGGCAAAATAAGACCAATAGACGAACCCATAATTTGAACCTACCAACGGGCAGCCTAAAACCAGCACCTGCCCAAAGGCTTTAAAACACGAACTGGAGGGTGAAAATCAAGCCTAAAATCAAGCAAAAGTTAGTTTATTCACAACCTGACGGTTAGTATAAGCGGTCGTTTTAATACCGCTTATACAATGTTGGGGTGTCGTGTTTTAATCTAAACGTCCTATTCACTTTCTTTCCAATGTAAAAACCATTTTTC
>JBBRCC010000041.1:0-33429 GCA_038205175.1 Cytophagales bacterium
ACTATTGAACCAAAGCATTTTATCTCCATCGGGTCGATTATTAATGCCGAAACCGATAAAAGATCACTTAAAGTAGGATTGTTGGGCACAAGCTATACAATGACCAATAATTATTGGAAAAAGACTTTTCCATATCTCCGGTTTGCAACACCTCCAGGTGAATTGTTGCAGGCCATTGATGATTTAAGAAAATGCTACTACAATGATACCGATAAAGCATTGGCATTAAAAGTCTTTAAGCAATTACAAAACATAGAAGTAGATTTTTGGATTCTCGCTTGCACAGAGCTAGCAATTGCCTACGATGATGTGGATATTGAACTACCTATGATTCATTTACCTAAACTACAATGTGAATATTTTATTAAATCCATGGCTTAATAAAGTCTCCATCAGAACAAGCGCAAAAACTATTTGCTTGAAGTTCTTGATGAAATAAAAGGACACAAATTACCCCACCGCCACGTTTGAGACCAAACTTTTTAGATATTTTTGAGCGCAGATCCGACGGCTTTTTTTTCGTACTTATACTACCAAACACAGCCTAACATGAGTGGAAATAGTAACACACTCTATCAAAACATCAGACATCAAGAATTATGAAATCGAAAATTCTAATAAAAAATATAACGATTGTAAATGAAGGGCTATGTTCTATCAGCGACATTTTAATCTATGACAGCCTTATTCAAAAAATTGGCAACATTCGAGGTGAACCCGAATTTCAGGTAATCGACGGCACTGGCAACTATTTACTCCCAGGAATAATAGACGGACAAGTACATTTTCGAGAGCCAGGACTCACACACAAAGGCGACCTTCATTCTGAAAGCAAAGCTGCTGTAGCTGGCGGTGTTACTTCATTTATCGACATGCCAAACACAATTCCTAATGTTTTGACTGTCGAAGCCCTGTCCGACAAATACGAATTGGCTTCAAAGAAATCAATGGCAAACTATTCCTTCTTTTTGGGTGTAAATGGCGATAATATTGATGAAATAATTAAAACAGACACTTCAAAACTGATTGGCGTTTCAGACGATGGGTTGTATTTTACTAAAAAAGGAAATCTATTAGCCGACAACCCAGAAACAATGGAAAAGCTGTTTGCCAACTGCAAATCCATTATTGCTATCCATTCAGAAAAAGAACAAATAGTGGAGGAAAACGAAGCCATTTATAGAGGAAAATATGGCGAACATGTTCCAATTGAGTTTCACCCCCATATTAGAAGTGAAAAGGCTTGTTTTGAAGCCACCAAAAGAGCCATCGAATTGGCCAATAAACACCATGCAAGATTGCACATTTTACACCTAACTACTGAGGCTGAAACGCATCTGTTTCGAAATGATATTCCTTTGAGCGAAAAGAATATTACCACAGAGGTGTCTGTTCATCATCTTTGGTTTTCCGATAAAGACTATCAGCGCTTAGGGCATTTGATAAAATGGAACCCTGCCATAAAAACTGAAAAAGACCGACAGGGTCTTCTAAACGCAATATTGGATGATAGAATTGATATCATAACTACAGACCACGCTCCCCATACTTTGGAAGAAAAACAAAAACCCTATTTTCAATCAATGTCGGGAGCACCAATGGTGCAACATTCATTAAACTGTAGGTTGGAGTTTTACAAGCAAGATCTAATTTCGCTGGAGAAAATAGTTGAGAAAATGTGTCATAACCCTGCCATACTATACCATATTGAAAAAAGAGGGTATATTAGAGAAGGATATTATGCAGATTTAACTTTGGTAGATTTAAACTCGGGTTGGACTGTAGCAAAAGAAAACATATTATACAAATGCGCTTGGTCGCCCTTGGAAGGGACAACATTTCAAACTAAAATAAAACAGACCTTCGTAAATGGTAATTTAGTTTATGATAATGGCCAATTTAACGAAACAATAAAAGGGCTTGCATTACAAGTAGCCAATTAAACTATCGTATGAAACGAATATTTATAACTGGAAACGGAACAGACATCGGTAAAACTGTAGTGTCTGCTATTATCACAGAGGCTTTACAGGCAGATTATTGGAAACCAGTTCAGTCGGGTGAACTTCATAATTCGGATACAATGAAGGTTCAACATTTAATTTCCAACCCGAAAACTGTTTTTCATCCTGAAAGATTTAGGTTGCAACAACCGCTGTCGCCGCATGCTGCTGCAGAAATTGACGGAGTAGACATTCAGTTAAACGATTTTTCGCTGCCAGATACTGACAATCACTTAATTATCGAAGGTGCAGGAGGTTTACTTGTACCGCTGAACAACCAGCTTCTAATGGCAGATTTAATTTCATACTTAGAAGTAAGCGTTATTATGGTTTCGAGAAACTATTTAGGCAGCATTAACCATACTTTGTTAACAATTCAAGAATTAAAAAGGAGGAATATACCAATAATTGGCATTGTGTTTAATGGCGAGGTTACACCGCAAACAGAAAATTTTATTCAACAATATACAAATTTGCCATTACTATTTAGGGTGAATCCAGAACAAACGATAGATAAGCAAGTCATACTAAAATACGCTCGAAATCTTGTATTATAAAAATAATTCTTAAATAAAAATACGTTCTATGTTTAAGAGCAGAAAACTAATAATTGCCACAAAACATGAAAAAGAAAAAGTAATTGCCCCAATTCTAGAAAAAGAATTGGGCATTTCCTGTTTTGTGAATGAAATTTTTGATACGGATGTTTTAGGAACTTTCACTGGAGAAATAGACCGACAACTCGACCCTCTTGCCACAGCAAGACAAAAATGTTTGATGGCTATGGAATTAAACAATTGCGATTTGGGCGTAGCAAGTGAAGGTTCTTTTGGCCCGCACCCAACCTTGTTTTTCGTTAGCGCAGATGATGAATTTTTAATTTTCATTGACAAGAAAAATAACCTGGAAATTATTGCCAGAGAAGTAAGCACTGCGACAAACTTTAACGGCCAAGAGATTGAAAATGAAAAAGAACTTTTAGAATTTGCTCATTCTGTAAGCTTCCCGTCCCACGGTATAATTCTTCGCAAGTCGAAAGATGAAAGTAGTGAAATCATCAAGGGCATTACCAATATAAACAGCTTAAAAGAAGCATTCCATAAACTTTTTGAAAAATACAAGTCCGTTTATGCAGAAACGGATATGAGAGCTTTGTATAATCCTTCCCGCATGAAGGTAATTGAAGCCGCAACCCAAAATTTAATAACTAAAATAAATTCCTTATGTCCGAAATGTAGAATACCCGGCTTTGGAATTACAGACGCAAAAAGAGGATTAACATGTGGCTTATGCGGTTCTCCTACTAATTCAATATTGAGCTACATTTATATTTGCCAGCATTGTCAATACACAAAAGAAGACATATATCCTCATAATAAGACAACCGAAGACCCCATGCATTGCGACTATTGCAACCCTTGATACAAGCAAATAACTATGAACTAATACATTGCCCTTTTCTAACAACTAAGGTTTCGAGCAAAAAACCCAATAATAAAAACCAATATAGTATGCAGCGTTGGAGATACTTTTATATTCAAAAAAGAAAATCTATTTGCCCAAATTGCCATTCCCACTCAGAAAGTTTTTGTGCCATAGTTTGTAGCGTTTTCTAAAATTTGGATTAGGTAATTTGAAATTATGGTTACCCGGCGCTAAACTATAAACTGTTGTTGAACAAGATTGCTATGATATAGAAAATTCATTTTACCAATAAATAAAATACCTTTTTAACAACCTATTCATACATTTTAGAAGGCAATTTATTTAAAGCGTTTCGCTAATTTTCCTACTGTCAATCCTTGAACAAGTATTGAAAATGCAACTACAAAATAGGTAAGTGTAACCCAAAGATCTTTTTGCATTTCAGGTTTTAGAGATAGCGCCAAGGCAATTGAAATGCCACCCCTTAGGCCTCCCCAAGTCATAACGAGAATTGTGCGATGCGTGATTTCCTCTTTTAGCTTAATGATTTGTGCGGGGAGTAAAACGGAAATGTAACGTGTGAGTAAAACCAAAACTATCGTCATCAATCCCAAGACAATATATATTGGGATAAAATTTATCACCAACAATTCTAACCCTATGAGCACAAATAGAATAGCGTTCAGAATTTCATCAATCATCTCCCAAAATTTATCAATATATTCTGAGGTCATATCGCTCATAGCCAATGCTTTTCCTTGATTACCAATAAGGATTCCTGCTGTTACCATGGCCAAAGGGCCTGAAATGTGAAGCCAACTTGCAAGGGTGTAACCGCCCATAACAACCGCAAGAGTTATTAAAACTTCTACTTTGTAATTGTCAATGCTTTTCATCAAAACAAAGCCTATGTAGCCAATAATAAGTCCAAACACCATCCCGCCAACAGCTTCTCTAAAAAATAAAATAGCAATATCTGAAACCTGAATGTCTTCTGGAGTTTGTGCTATTTGTAAGATGGTTATGAAAACAACAACAGCAACTCCATCATTAAAAAGGGACTCACCTGCAATTTTCATTTCCAATGATTTTGAAATTTTTGCTTCTTTTAAAATTCCAAGAACTGCAATGGGGTCGGTGGGCGAAATGAGTGACCCAAACAACAAACAATAGATAAACCTGGTTTCAAAATTAAATAAACCTAATAAATAATAAATAGCTATTCCAATTATGAAGGTAGAAATTATAACACTTAGCGTAGAAAAGGTAACAACAGATAATTTTTCTTGCTTAAGCTTGTCCAAAGGAATGTGAATTGCTCCTGCGAAAAGCATAAAGCTTAGCATACTTCCCATAAGCATTTCAGAAAAATCAAAATTCTCAAGAAGGTGTGTTACTTGCTCTAAAATAGCTGGATTTGAAATACCAACTATAATAAATACAAATGAACTTAGTAATGCTTGTAATAATAGCCCAATAGCAGAGGGTAGCTTTAAGTAGCGGTGGTTTATATAAGCAAAAAATGCCGATAAACTTATAATGATAGTAAAAGTAGTATAAACACTCATTATTCCTATTTCGTAATTGTTACTTTAATTTCAGGAGTTTCGACCAACTCAAAAGTTGCAGATGCAAATTTTATTTCTCCATTTGAAGCTTCTATCCGTGTCAAGATCTTGGTGAATAGCTCTGTTTTTGTAGCTCTACGCTTTTTGTAATCTACCACATATCGCAAAGTAAATTCCACCCAATTGTCATTGGTAACTAATGAAACCAATGGTTCTGTTTGGGCATCCTCTAACCGGTATTTATGCTGCAAGGCAATCTATTCTTTTCTTGACTGCCCGGTTAAATCGCCTGCTACTTCTTTTCCTACTTCTTCCAAAATTCTCCTTGCCTTGTCATAGTTGCTGTTGTATTTAATTGGAATTTTTATCTCATCCCACAAAAAAGGAAATTCACCAGAGTAGTTAAATACGGGTTCTTTGAACACAAAACTATTGGCTATCAACACAATTCTTCCGTTGTAAAGATCACCATCAACCCATTGACCTGTTTCCATAATTGTGGTTCGCAAAACTCCAATGTCCATCACATCGCCTTTTATTCCTCCAAGTTGAACTCTATCTCCACTTTTATAAAAGCCCCCAAACATAATTGCCAACCACCCGGCAAACGATGCAATCACCTCCTGTAGGGCAAATGCAATGCCAGCACCTGCCACTCCAAAAGCAACGGTGAGCCCGCCCAACTTGTCGCTGTAGACCACGGTAATTAAAGTGATGGTGAGCATGTATCCAACGAGAGATCCAAATTTATTGGCCTTATATCTGTTGTTGTTGTCATGTATTTTTGAAAAAATCTTTTTCTCTATAGCCTTTACAGCCAACCAAATAATGATGGTACCAATGACAATGGTTGCTATTTTTCCAACAGAAGGGTTGAATAAAAATTTTTGAATTTGCTCTTCCATTATTTTTCGTCTTTCTCAATCTTGATATTAAATGACCCAGCTTTATAATCCTTTCCTAAATAGTTGGAAGGGATGGTGGTCATATTTCCATCTCTGGCGGCCCGGTAATGTGGTGAAAGAATTTCAATACCCACTTCATTACAGCAGTCTTGAATATTCTGATGCAGCTGCGAATAAATTATAGCCTGTTTGTTTGGTTCCCTCGTGTAGGCATTAATTTGATACGACACATAAAAATCATCCAAGCTTATTTGCAACACAAATGGTTTGGGCTCTTGCAAAAGATATTCTGTTCTTGATGCGGCATCAATTAGAGCCTGATGAATATTTTTCCAAGGTGCGTCATAGCCAATGGTAATAGTGGTGTGCATGATTAGACCCTTTTCAAGAGAATCGCTACTGTAATTTATGGTGTGACTGCTCATTACATTGGAGTTGGGAACAGAAATGATCTCATTTTTTATCGTTCTTATTCGTGTGACGAGTAAAGATTTTTCAATGATATCTCCAGTGATGTCACCAATTTTTACCCGGTCGCCTATCTTAAATGCTCTCATATAGGTGAGCACTAAACCAGCAACCACGTTGCTGAGCGAACCAGAAGAGCCGAAAGTGAAAAGCACTCCTAAAAAAACGGACACTCCTTGAAAAACCGGGCTATCGCTACCTGGCAGATATGGAAAAACAACGATGAACATAAAAGCATATAATAGAATTTTCATTATTTGAAAAGTAGGGTTGGCCCAATCTGGATAAAATCCGGGAATTTGTAAAGACCCCTTTTCGATTTCTGATTTCAAATATTGAACTCCTTTGATAATATATCGGAAAATAAAAACAATAACTATAATGGTAAATAGATTGGGCAAATAATTCCACAAGTTACTTAAAATATTTTTTACTGGATTGAGAATATATGAGATCAAAGTATTTGCAAAGCCCTCAGTCCAAGGAAAAATACTAAACAAAATGGGTAAAGTGAAATACACCGCCATTATTGTCACAAACCATTTTACACCTTTATTAATCCATAAAAGAAAATTTAGCTGGCTGTCGACTGAGAACAATTCATAGTTGCGGATTTTTATTCCATATAAATGCCTGTCTTTTTGCGCTTCAATTTTAAACTTGGTAAAATGAAACAATTTACCTTTAAAATAAATAAATGCTCCTAAGCCTATCAGCACCAAAATAGCCAAGCCGATTTCCTTTGCAATAGTTTTCCAACTAATGGCCTGCCTGTAGCTAATAACCGCTCTTCCAATTATTGACTTGTACTGAGTTGCCAAACTTTGTTTTGAAGTGCTTTGCCACAATGCATCATTTTCGGAAATACTCATGGTAATAGATTCTCCCAAAACGATATCCACAGTAGTTTCAGTTGGCACTATTTTGAGTGAATCCGTGTTAAAATAATAATTGTCAACTATCCTCCTGATTCTATTCGTGATAGCCTCAGCCCTGTCTTTTGCCGATAAACTTCCTAGCTTATTGTATATATAAAAAAGAGTGTCGTCAAGGAACGGAACAACTGCATAGCCTTTTACAAAATGTCTTAGTGAGTCAATTTTTTGCAGCTTTCTTGAAATCCGTTCTGCTTCTATGTTTTTCAGTTGTTCTAGTTGCTTCAGCAGTTCTTTCTTTTTGGAATTGCTGGTTGAGGGCAACGACTCAATTTTACTGACCAACTCCAATTTCTTTAATGAGTCTTGCCTGGTTAAAATTTCAATCTCTTTTAACTTTTTTGATTGTACGGTTAGAAATTCTTCATACAATGAATCGATAACCTTTTCGGAATCAACTGCTTGTGCAAATCCCAAATGGCTGAAAAACAACAGGAGAATGCAGATAAGTACAATTTTAACCATGCAAAGCATTTTCATATTTTCTTAAATTGGATCAAGCACCTAACAACCAAACATATAAGTGGTATGCTACAGGTTGGGATTTTGACTGTCTCACTTTTGTTTCATCAACAAATGTAAACTCAGTTAGGCAAAGCGCAAGGTGCTCATTTTCAACAAAAATGGGATTAACGCTAATATTTCCAAATAACCGTGCCGCCTAAAACCCTCCACGACTCAATAAAACAAGCAGAAGGTTTTTACTGCCTAAAACGTAATCATTCAAGTTGGCGAAGGGAAGTAAAATATCCTGAGAAGGAAAATACCACATCGACTCTAAGTATAAACACTTGGTGGCTCAAGATCAAATTCAAGCATTGGAAGGCCTGATGGATCTTTGCTACAACTGTATTTGGGCAAAAAACAGTATGGTATAACTAATCCAAGAAATTGTGTAATGCTTAAACTAATCAACCTCCTGATATTTGGGCAATCCCGCATTCAGGCAAGGATATTAAATTAGTCGTTTAATCTTGATGTGCTTTTGCGGACTAAAAAAAACAAAAAAGTAGTGGCAGAAATGCCATTGCTCCTTTAATCAAAACCTTCATTTAAAAATAAAATCATGCTTTACGAAAACTACAATTTTTGGGGTATGCATCTAGTATGGTGGTTCGCCTGGGGATTTCTGCTCTTTTGGATTTTCCTTACGCCTTACAATATTCCAGGGCAAAGGACAAAAAATGAATCACCACTTGAAATTTTAAAAAGACGCTTCGCCTCTGGACAGATTACCCAAGATCAATATCTGGAGTATAAATCAACTCTTGATAAAAACTAAAAAACAACTTACTTATGCAAAGAAATCCAATATACATCTATGGCGCAATAATAATTCTTGAGGGTTTATTTCTATTATTTTCCTCGTTCGACACCATAAAATACACCATCGGTATATCGCTTATTGTCGGCTCTTTACTTGCACTCTTAAAAGCTTTATCACGCCAAAGAAAACAAATAGAGTTTGCCTATTATGAAATGAATTTGGTGGCCATATTTGTGTACGGAGCCATAGTTCTCTTGTTCTGTAGTACCCAGGAAACACTCCTACTCTACACCACATTTCTTTTCTTCTTCTATGCATTTTCAGAAATTATTTTCTGCTTCCGGCTTTTCAATTTAGGGAGAGATGTGATTTACAAGATTGTTTTTGTTTGCTTAACTTCAGGATTAATTGTTGGTATTGCGCCCATTTTTATTACGAACAATCCAGAAGTCGATATTACCATTCAACTCGAAGGCTTCCGATTACTATTTATCTTGACAGGCATAGTTATTATTCTTTACATACCAATTCTAAAAGCAAAAGAACTTAAAGAATTCACATAAAATTATATTCAATCTCAAAGTCTGATTTACTATAAAATAAACCAGACTTCTACGATAACAAACTCACCGTTAATGAAAATTTAACACCAAGAATAAGATGAAAAACAAAATTGAATTGGAACAAAGAATTGCAAACATCATATCCACCATTCGGCGGGATTTTCCAGAGTTAACCAAATACTTTGTTGAAACTCCCTCCATGAATTCAGGTGACGATGAAACCAATATTAAAAACCTCCAGGATTATTACAATTCTCTGAAAGAGCTTGTAAATAATAATCCACAAATACCTTCTAATGAGGACGCATCTAAGCTCCAGGAAAAATCTGAATTTCCAGGATACCCGCATTATCCGCCGTCAGAAGATATTTACCTAAAAGACAAGAAAGAGGGCAAGATAAACCCTGCAGACCTGTCGAAAAACAAAACGCCAAACGAAGACAATGATTCTATGAATGAAAAAGGCTTTCAGGACGACATGTCGGGCAGCGATTTGGATGTTCCAGGATCGGAACTAGATGATCAACAAGAAAGTGTGGGGAGCGAAGATGAAGAAAACAATTACTACAGTTTGGGCGGAGATGGCCACAGCGATTTAGAAGAAAATTAAAATTAAAAGGAAAACAAAACACCAGGAAAAAAATGAAAGTTCAATTCAACACAGACAAATCGATAAACGGCGACGAAAAGCAGCAGGATCATTTCACGACTTTGATAAATGAAGGGCTAAAAAGATTCCAAACTCATATAACCAGAATTGAGGTTCATCTATCAGACCAAAATGGAAAAAAAGAAGGTTTGAAAGATGTGCTTTGTTTACTGGAAGCCAGAATTGAAGGTAAGCAACCTATTGCTGTTTCATGCCAGGCCGACACCGTTCAAAAAGCTGTTCCATGTGCCGTTTCTAAACTTAAAGCATCTTTAGAAACTATTCTGGGACGAGCTCAAAATCATTAACCACGAAACAACGCTCCTAAACAAGAATTTAAACCCAAAGTTAATGGAACAAAGTCAAGAACAAGAAATCATCAGTTTGCCACGAATCGGATATAAAGCTCCTGTATTTAAGGCAGTTACGACACAAGGCGAAATTAATTTTCTGGCAGATTATAAGGGCAAATGGACTATTCTGTTTAGCCACCCGGCCGATTTTACCCCAGTCTGTACTTCAGCGTTTATGACGTTTGCACATCGGGAGCCTGAATTTTGGCTCTCAACTGTCAACTGTTTGGCCTTTCCATCGATGGTCTGTACAGCCACATTATCTGGCTCAGAACCATCAAGGCCAAGATTGAATTTAAGGGCATGAAAAACGTGGAAGTTACCTTTCCACTGATTGAAGATATCACCACGGATGTTGCCGAAAAATACGGCATGATTCAGCCTGGCGAAAGCTCTACCAAAGCTGTAAAAGCTGTCTTCTTTATTGATCCCAAAGGAATGGATCGTGCACTCATTTATTACCCGCTTTCGTTGGGTAGAAATTTTGATGCTCTAAAAAGAGCACTCATCGGTATGCAAATGGCTGATGCATGTATTGAAGCAACGCCGGCAGATTGGCAGCCCGGAGACGATGTCATTGTTCCAACAGCTGGATCTTGTGGCTTGGCCAAAGACAAAATGGAAACCGAAGAGGAAGGAGAGATATGCTATGATTGGTTTTTCTGCACCGAAAAAATGCCTTGGAGCAAGTAAATAATCTGCCAAAAACTAAACAACAAAACCATGGAAACACACTATTATAATGTAGACATAAACTGGGAGAATAGCCGCAAAGGCATGCTGTGTTCCCCTGAATTGAACAAAGAAAATGGCATTTGCATAGAAGTAGCCACGCCCCCGGAATTTCCAAAAGGAATTGCAGGGATATGGTCGCCAGAACATTTGTTTGTGGCAGCTGTGAGTGGTTGCCTAATGACCACTTTTTTAGCCATTGCCGAAAATTCCACCCTCGATTTTATAAGTTTCAGCTGTGAAGCAAAAGGAAAGCTAGAAATGGTTGAAGGCAAATTGATGATGAGCGAAATTCTGCTCAAACCTACCGTGGCGATCCATAATGAGCTGAATAGAGATAAGGCGATACGGATTTTAAAAAAAGCTGAGGATGCTTGTCTTATTACCCGTTCGGTAAAGTCAAAAATCACGATGGAGATTATGATTGAGGTGAAACCCCTTCTCATAGAAAGCCAATGAAAAAGCCACATATCGTTGTTCTTGGGTGCAATTTTGCAGGACTGAACACGGCCAAATATATTCATGCTGTGGTGAAAAACAGGGCGGATATTACCATCATCGACGGCTTATCAAAATAATACAAAAAGGTTGTGGTTCTGAAAAAGCAAGAATGTCATTAAGTGAGTTCATTACCGTGATAAAATAGCTCAATATGAAATTGACCCTAATCCTCATCGCTATTTTGGCGGGCATCATCATCATTTCACCATCATACTTCATCATGGCAAAAACAAAAACACAACCATATCGAATCATCAAGAAAGAAAAAGATTTTGAGATAAGGCTCTATGCCGCAACTACCATGGCAACCGTCTCTATGGATGCAAAAAGCTACAAAGAATTGTCATCTCCAGGCTTTAGAAAATTGGCTTCTTATATTTTTGGCGGGAATCAAGACAATCAAAAAATAGCGATGACAACACCAGTGCACATGGACATCAATGATACGATGTCTTCCATGAGTTTTGTGATGCCAGCTAACTATAACAGAGAGAATCTACCAAAGCCAAACGACTCAGCTATCAACATTAAAAACACACCTGAGGAATATGTGGCAGCCATTCAGTTTGGCGGCTATGCCAATGACGAGGAGATTAAAAAATACGCTGCCAAATTAGAAGCAGCTTTGAAAGCAAGTGGCATTTCATACTTCGGAAACTTTCGATTTTTGGGCTATAATGCGCCCTATCAGTTTTGGGGAAGGAAAAATGAAATCATAGTAAGTGTTCATTGGGATTCGAAATAATGTAGCAAAATAAATGTCAACTAAAGTAATAGCGAAAGTAGTGAAAGCAGGAAAAACCTATAAAACCGGGGACACCGAAATTACGGCGCTGCAACCTGCTACCATGGATTTAAATGCTGGAGAGCTTACTTTAATTATAGGTCCTTCGGGTTCAGGAAAAACAACTTTACTTTCATTGTTTGGTTGTGTCATTTATCCTTCTTCAGGAGATGTTTATATTGATGAAGTTAAAATAAATGACTTAAGTGAAAATAAACTTGCAGCCATTAGATTAGAAAAAATAGGGTTTGTATTTCAACAATTCAATTTAGTAGCTCCATTAACTTCATTGGAAAATGTGATGATGCCAATGATGCTGCAAGGTGTTTCAGAAAAAGAAGCAACAACGAGAGCAATGGCTGCGCTGGCAAATGTTGATATGGACAATAAAATAAACAAACTACCTAAAACACTCAGTGGTGGCGAACAGCAACGGGTTGCCATAGCAAGGGCATTGGTTACAAACCCTGAAATGTTGTTGTGCGACGAGCCAACTGCATCTTTAGATATCAAAAGTGTAGCTGTGGTAATGGAAGACTTAAAAAATATTGCCCAAAATGGCAAAGCCGTTGCCGTGGTAACGCACGATACCCGATTACGACAATTTGCCAACAGAATCATATACGTAAATGATGGATTGGTTTCTGATAAACCTTTTGACAATAAAGAGTTAAACTCCAAATGAATTTCATGAGACCGATACTTTCTATTGTACTTCTCGCAGGCTTATTTACTGCTTGCAAAAATCAGGAGGCCGACAATTCTTCAATCATCAATAAACCAGCTGATGATATGCAGCAAGTTGTTGGCATCGGCAAAATAGAACCTGAAAATGAAATCATTCAGCTATTTGCAGAAGTGGGGGGTATAGTACAAAAAGTAAACAAAAATGAAAATGATACTGTACGTGCAGGTGAGGTAATTTTTGAAATAAAACATGCCATTGAAGATGCCAATATACTTCAACTAAAAAGTGCAGTTGCCATACAAAAGGCTCAAATACAGGTAGATGAAAATGCAATAGATGAAATCCAAATCAAATTTGCCAATTCATCGGTAGAATTGAATCGTCTAAAAAGACTATTTGCAAAAGGGGCAGAAACGAAGCAAGTTGTTGACAATGCCCAAGCAGAAATGAGAACTTTTGAAGCGAACTCAAAGACGCTTCAGGCAACTGTGGAAGTTTCGAAAATGCAGTGGAAAGAATCAAATGCCCAATTAGCGATAGCAAAGGTTCGTTTAAACCAAAAATTTATCAAAGCTCCTGTGAGTGGAATACTCCTGGAATTAAAAATCCAACCAGGAAATTATATCGACAGCAAAGAAGTAGTTGTTCAACTAAACCCTGAAGGCAGAACAATTGCCATTTGCGAAATTGATGAACTATTTGCCAATAAAATTGAGATTGGTCAAACAGCAGTGGTTAGAAATTTTGGTGCCTTAGACACCCTTTCAATTGGTAAAGTATATTTCACAGGTTCATTTCTTAAAAAGAAATCGCTGTTTACAGATCAGGCTGGCGAAAAAGTAGACAGGCGGGTTCGTGAAATAAAAATCCTCCTGGATCATCCAACGAGTGTTTTATTGAATGCCAGGGTTGAATGTGTTGTATTTGTTTCAAAAGCGAATCAATAAATGTTCCTATTAAAAACTGCCTGGAAGTTTATCCGATTTGACAAAGCCAAAAGCATTGGAGTGGTGGTCGGCATAATGATTAGCACTTTTTTGATTGGACAACAATTAGGCATTTTTATTTTTTTAACCGGCCTCATGCAGGCACTCGCTACAAATGTAAAAGCCGATGTATGGGTGGTAGATGGCAAAACAAATGATGTAAATCAATTAGGCAAATTAGATATTCGAACACTTCGGGTTGTGCAAGGCATTGAAGGTATAAAAGAAGCATTCCCTATTCTGATATCTGGTGCGGCAGCAAATTTTCAAAATGGCGAAAGTAGCGGAATAACGCTCATCGGCGTAGATATTGGAAAACTAAATGCAGTTCTAGATTCGTCTAAAATAATTTCAGGGAAACTGTCAGATCTACAAGCAGAAGGTGCCATTAGTGGCGAATATTATGAACGTAAAAACTTAGGGCAAAACATTGAATTAGGAACTGAATTAGAAATCAATGGAAAGCGTGCTTTTTTTAGAATGCAAACAAAAGGTTTTCGTGGATTTGGTTCCAGTTTTTGTGTCACAACGATTGAAAAGGCACGCTATTTTTCAAACCAGCCGACAACCGCCATTAGTGCTGTTTTAGTAGAATTACATACTGACCAAAATACTGATAGTGTTTGTGCAGAAATCAATAAAACTATTTTTGGAGTTAGGGCCTGGCCTTCCCCGAAATTGGCAAAGTCCACACTAAACAAAATACTAGGCAGCAGTGGCATTGCATTAAGCACAGGCACACTTATAGTTTTTGCATTGATAGCAGGCTTTTTCATCATTGGCCTCACCATGTACACTTCCGCCCTGGACAGATTAAAAGATTATGGAACACTAAAAGCGATTGGGGCGAGCAACAAATTCATTAGTGGCCTAATCCTAATGCAAGCTGCAATCTTTGCTATTGTTGGGTTTGCCGTTGCCTACTTATTGCTGCTTGGCTTTCAAAAAGGGGTAGCATATTCAGGATTGATTTTTAGTTTTTCTCCGTTGCTTTTGCTTGGCATTTTTCTAGTGATTGGGTTGATTTCTATAGGTGGCGCATCATTTGCCTTAAGAAAGATAAAAGGGGTTGAAGCAGCATCTGTTTTCAGATAAAAATGAAAGAAATGAAAGGTTATTTTACACTACTGCTAGCATTTGCAACAATTGCTACCCATGCCATTGCACAACCAACTATTTCATTATCCGAGGCAATACATGCAGCTTTTAGCAATAGGCAAAACATTCAAGCTGGTAAGATTGACATAAATCTACAACAGCTTAAAACAAAAGCTTTGTACAAGAAATATGGGCCTCAAGTATCTGTGGATTACAATTACAACTACAATCCAATTTTGCAAACTTCAATTATTCCAGTTGGCAAATTTAATTCAGCGTTACCCTCCGACGCTACTGAAAGAATTCAATTTGGCACTACCTGGTCGCAGTCGGCAGGCATTACCGCTTCCCAACCCTTGTTTGATGCATCTATTAAAAAGAAAATAAACGAAAATCGTTTGCAGGAAAAAATAAGCATCGCATCTCAAGCTCAAACAGAGTACGAATTGGCCTATGAAGTCTCAAAAGCGTATGTCAATATTTGGCTGCAACAACAGCAAATAAATAGTGCCATGCTCGACACTTCCCGCACGGGAATAAGTTACCAGTTGCAGCTGGCAAATTACTCTGCCGGTCGCCTCTTAAAATCCGAATTGAATACAGCAACCATCAACCATAACAATACAAAGCAACTACTGACAGACGCAACAATCCTCTTAGTTGAAAACAAAATTTATCTGATGTTTCTTACCGGAACACTTGGCACTGACGCAAACGATTTTAATGTAGATACTTCTTTGTTTAACAATAATAGTCTGTTTGGCGAAGACTCAAATATTAAACTTGATTGCATTCCAATATTTCAACAATTGAATTTACAAAAAGAATTAGCTCTTTTAAAACAACAAACTGAAAGATCAAAATACTTTCCGGTGGTAAGTTTAAAAGGTTTTTTGGGAGCGAATCAATTCAGTAATGAATTTAATCCTACAAAATCGAACTCTTGGTTTGGTTACAGCTATATAGGTTTAAATGTACAAGTTCCAATACTACTTGCCGAAGATAGAAAAAATGAAGTACAACAATTGCAATTACAATCTCAACAATATAACAAACAATTGGACGATAGGTCGACACAATTTAACCAGGAATCGATAACAGCTTCATTGGAATTAAATCGTTTAAAACTTCAACTAAAAACTCAGGAAGAAAATATTATTTTATACAAAGAAACCTTACAGATATTGCAAGACAGATTTATAGAACAACAAATAACATCTAACGAATTGAACAGACAGGAAAATGAATTACAAAAATTATCGACAGATTATCAAAACTCAAAATCAAAGGCTTGGCTATTTGGGCTATCTTACTTAAATGCCACTGGGCAGCTAAGCAAGTTATGGAAGTGAAATCTCAACATCAAGCCGAAAGAATTTAGGCTTGGGTCACAAGATATTTGAAAGGATGAAGGGAATGATCGCCTTTCTTTTGTGGAAAAAAAGCCATCAACCTGGTAATGAATTACCCTTATAATTTTAGTATCAGGCTTCCAAATATTCCTGGAAACAGAAATAAAATAAGGCTCTGGGTGGTGCTAAACTTTAAGAAAAAGAAGTGCAAAAAAATTTTTAACTTTTTCTGTTCAAATATGTTCTAATGCTCAATTTATGAAAAAGATATTCGAAAATTTTTTGTCCGAAGTATTCAAAAAAAAAATAGAACGTATCATAATAGGTATTGCTATAGTCAGCTTCCTATTGCATTTACTCATCATACTTCTCGTTAACCAAGACATCATTAACATTTCTTCGAAGCTCACAAAAAGTCCAATTTCTGCTATATATACACCCTTCTCTTTTATACTTGTATACGAAGTTTTCTTGCTGGTTTTTTACCTTCCGAGATCAATTTCTAGTTACATAGGCAAACAATATGAGATTATAACGCTAATTGTGATCAGAAGAATTTTCAAAGACATAGGCTACATGGAACTATCTGCGGACTGGTTTAAGTTAGAAAATGACTTGCAATTTACCTACGACCTGGCAACAGCTTTGATTTTATTCTTTATCATTCAACAATTTTATAGTAGCCTGGCAAAACAAGCAAAAAAAGAAGCTAATAAAACTCTCGAAGATAATAATCGCATTAATAAGTTCATTCAACTAAAGAAAACCATCGCTACAATTTTGATTCCTGTAGTAATTGCCCTTGCTCTATACTCCTTTATTGGTTGGATTGTAACTTCTTTACAAGATCACTGGAATGACATAACAACTTTCAAAGAAATTAATAACATATTTTTTGAAGACTTCTTTATACTTTTAATCATTATTGATGTGATCTTGCTCTTATTTTCATTTTTCTATTCCGATAGTTTTCATAAAATCATTAGGAACTCTGGCTTTGTTATTTCAACTATTTTAATAAAAATATCCTTTTCAGCAGAAGGAGTTATCAACAACGCTTTGATTTTGGGAGCTGTTTTTTTTGGATACTTGATTCTGTTGATCCACAATTCCTATGAAAGTAGCTCATCTTCTGACCATTAAAATTTACCCAATCGCCCCACCTTACTCATAAGACTACCGCAACCGATACAACATCATCCCCGGAAGCCAGACAGCCGTCAAAGGCTTTTGCCCAACATGTTCATGGTCGTATGTATCTGTGAAGGATAAATTTTGCTTAAGGCTTGTTTGTAAACCTGCTTGAGCAATAATCATGGCAATGCACACCAAAACCACCAGAAGCAGCAAAATGCTAGTGCGTTTAGGGGCCAAAATTTTGAGTTCCATCTCTTGTTGTTGTTGAGGCAAAGGTGTAGCAGCGTATGGTTTTTGAAAAATAAAACTGGCTGAAGCAACCCGTTTTCGAATTGAAGTGCATATTTGGGTAAGTGAACTGAATCTTAATCAGATGAGCAACAACCCTTGGGTAAAACGCCTCCTCCAGGACACACAAGCCATGCTCACGCTTTCTTATGCATTATTAATCCTTTTAGGTGGTGTGTTCGACTACTTTTATTATAAAAGATTTGGCATCGACATACTCAACTATTCCTCCATTTTCGATTTGCTGGTAGAGCCATTTCGCAAGCCAACTATATTGTTGTTCTTTTTGGGCACCGTTTTCTTTCTTTTGCTCATTTACTTTGCCGATGCCTGGTGGAAAACAAACTTACCTTAATTTTTACTCTAGATTGAATTTTGGCACAGACACAAAAGAATGGTAACCGACCTGCCGGGTCATAACGTTTTTGGGCGTGTTCATATATTATATTTTTTTGGCAGCTTCTGTTATTGCAGCCTTTCAAGCTAAAGATTGGAAAGCAACAGCCCCCCTGGCTAGATTTTGATTTACCAATTCCGACTGCATTACTGGTAAACTCATTGGCAATAACAGCAACTATTGTTTTGTCCAGATCGAAGGTAAAATCCAATTCATTCCCATCAATTCCCAATTGGCTTTTTGGGAGTATGAAACTAAAAAGTAGGATACAGAATAAGCCTCGAAGGCGCAGCATCCGTTTTCCATCGGCAGACGCTCCATTGCAGCACATACCAGCCAACTTTGGCTCCTTCCGGCACAAATGCTAGCTCTGTAATGAGTGCATCTACACGTGTGGCATCAGGATAGCGCCAAAAACCATGGTGATTTGCCAATAAACCTCCATCCTCTTCCCTGTCCACACTGGGCAAATCGACCACCCAATGTATAATTCCGATTTCTGCCAACCATGCTCCAATGCCTGCTTCAGTATAAGGCGGATTTAGGCCAGAATAGGCCTTCGTAAGTTTGTCATTACCATTCGGCAACGACTTCACAATGAGTGCTTCTGGTTTGTTGTCGCCCAAAGCCACCTGCAAATCAGCCAAAGTGATTAATTGGTCATCGCCTTGTTTTTGGGTTTCAACTTCCACTAAAAAAGCCTTGAACAAAAACTTATTGGCCATGTCGATTGTGGCATCCGGGTTTTTAGAAATATGCCCGTAACATTCTGTATGTGTGCCGTTTCCATGTGGAGTTAAGCTGACTTTGGTATAGTTTACTGCCCCGCCTTCGATCACAGAACCCACAAAACTCCCCATCCGAATCACTTCCTCTTTAGGTGCATCGGCATAGTAAGCATTCGGATTCAATCCTTCAAAATCCAGTGGAATAGAAATATCTATAGCTTGATCAAATCTGGCTTTGGCAAGCAATTCTGAAAAGGTTGGAGCAATGGTATTTTTCATGAATTTCTCATTCTTTGGCGTAAATAAAAAGCCTTAGTTTTGCAGCCCAAAATCAAACTGGATGGAAGTTAAAAAAATTCCGCTGCATCATGTC
Source organism: Cytophagales bacterium (assembly GCA_038205175.1). Classification (GTDB taxonomy): domain Bacteria; phylum Bacteroidota; class Bacteroidia; order Cytophagales; family Flexibacteraceae; genus JBBRCC01. The sequence goes on from JBBRCC010000041.1 coordinate 19,201, forward strand.
CATGTAGCTCTCAATGCCAAAATAGTTCCTTTTGCTGGATACGAAATGCCTGTTCGTTATTCCTCTGATATTGAAGAACATATGGCGGTTAGAAACAATGTCGGCATATTCGACGTGAGCCACATGGGCGAATTTTTAGTAGAAGGGCAAGGTAGCTTAGAATTGATCCAGTCTATCACCAGCAACGACGCTTCAGTCTTAACCGATGGCCGCATCCAATACTCATGTTTTACCAACGAAGCAGGCGGAATTGTCGACGATTTATTGGTGTACCGAATAGCCGAAAACCATTACATGCTGGTAGTCAACGCCTCCAATATCGACAAAGATTGGAATTGGGTGGTAATTCACAATACGTTTGGAGCTAAACTTACCAATTTGTCAGACAGCACCTGCTTATTTGCCATCCAAGGCCCAAATGCCTTAGATGTGTTACAAAAACTGACCAGGGTTGACCTTACAGTTATCCCATATTACCATTTCACCATCGACACCATTGCTGGAGTGGCAGATGTAAATATTTCCAACACTGGTTACACAGGTGCCGGAGGTTTCGAACTGTACATACCCAACGCAGCAGCCGAAAAAGTATGGAATGCCATCATGGAAGCAGGTAAAGAATTTGGCATCAAGCCAATCGGACTTGGAGCACGAGACACCCTACGCCTGGAAATGGGCTATTGCCTCTACGGAAACGACATCACCGACGAAACCTCACCATTGGAAGCCGGTCTAGGTTGGATCACTAAATTCACCAAAGACTTCACCGCTTCAGAAAAATTGCTGGCTCAAAAAGAAGCTGGCCTGAACCGTAAATTGGTTGGCTTCAAAATGATTGAACGGGGCATTCCTCGTGGGCACTACACATTGCACGATGCCGATGGAAACCAAATAGGTGAAGTTACATCCGGCACACAAAGCCCCAGCTTGGGCGAAGGTGTTGGTTTGGGCTATGTCAGTACGTCATTTTCAAAAACAGGCTCTGAAATTTATGTGGATGTGCGAGGCAGAAAACTGAAAGCAGTTGTTGCCAAACTCCCATTTGTTCCATCTCAGATAAAATAATACTTGAATACTTTCGAAGTTTGCCTCACACCGGCATTGTTGTCTTTGCATAAACTGGAAGGCAAGGTGGTGGTGGTCATCGATATTTTGCGGGCCACTTCCTGCATGGTGACTGGCTTGGCGCATGGTGTTGAAGCCATCATTCCGGTTGCTACTTTGGAAGAATGCATGGCCTTAGGCAAAAAGGGCCACATTACCGCCGCTGAACGTGACGGAAAAAAGGCGGCAGGTTTTGATTTGGGCAACTCCCCTTTCAGCTACATGGACGAAAACCTCAAAGGGAAAACCATTGCTGTAACCACTACAAATGGAACTCAAGCCATAGTGCAAAGCAGTGCAGCTATGCAAATCATAGTGGGTGCATTTTTGAATATCACGGCACTGGCAAACCATTTGAAAACTGAAGAAAAACCTGTTGTTGCTGTTTGCGCCGGCTGGAAAGGCCAGGTGAATGCAGAAGACACCTTGTTTGCCGGAGCCTTGTTTGAAAAATTAAAAACCAGGTTTCAGTTAAAAGGCGATGGTGCTTTGCTGGCATCGAGCATCTTCCGGCAAGAAGGCAATGATATGTATGAATTTCTTGCCAAGTCTTCGCACTTCAAAAGGCTTGCCAACCTCGGCATCGACGAAGATGTGCGCTTTTGCCTTGAAGTAGACCGGTATCAGGCAGTACCATTGCTCCGCCAGGGACGTTTGGTGGCGAAGTAGAAAGAAAGAAAAAGTAGAAAGCAAAAAGCCCTGAAAGGGCGAAATATCATTAGCAATGGGTGCAGCCCATTGCGGTGCAGCCCATTGCGATGCAGCCCATTGCGGTGCAGCCCATTGCGATGCAGCCCATTGCGATGCACCCATTGCGGTGCAGCCTATTGCGTTTATTAGCAATGGGTGCAGCCCATTGCGATGCAGCCCATTGCGATGCTCATTTGTGGATAAATAGGTGAACAAGATTCACCTTAAAGTTGAAAAGTTTTCAGCCAGCCTTGGAGCTCATTTTCTACCTTTGTAAAGATGGAAAAGAATGAGAAAGTCGCCCGCTATCCCAAAAAGAACGAAGGCATTGTAAAAGAAATCATGAAGTTGGGCGGGCGTCTCCCACCTCAATCTATTGAGCTTGAAGAAGCGGTATTAGGCGCCATCATGCTTGAAAAAAATGCCCTTACCGACGTTATTGAAATTCTGAGACCAGATTCTTTTTACAAAGAAGCCCATCAGCATATTTACAAAGCCATCGTTGAATTATTCAATGGTGCTCAGCCCATTGATATTCTCACCGTTCGGGAAAAACTGAAGAAGGAAGGCGTACTGGAGGTAATAGGAAACACTTCTTACCTCACCAGCCTGACACGCAAAGTGAATTCGTCTGCTCACATCGAGTTTCATGCCAGGCTCATCATCGAAATGGCCATCAAGAGGGCACTCATCAGGGTGGCTACAGATATTGAGAAAAAGGCTTACGAAGAGTCTACTGATGTTTTTGAACTTTTAGATGCTACTTCTTCGGACATATTCAAGATAGGCGAAATGAACATCGTGAAAGACTACCTGCCCATCAACACAGTGATGAAGGAGGCTTTTGACGAATTAGCTGCCCGCAAAGACCATCAGGATGGAATCACCGGGGTGCCCAGCGGATTTACAGATCTGGACAGGGTTACGTCGGGTTTTCAAAAAACAGAACTCATCATCATGGCTGCCCGACCAGGTATGGGAAAAACAGCTTTCATGCTCACACTGGCTAGAAATGCAGCTGTGACCTACAACAAACCCGTTGCCATTTTTTCATTGGAAATGGGTAGGGTGCAAATTGTGAATAGACTTGTGGCCATTGAAGCTGAAATAGACGGTGAAAAAATGAAAAAAGGAAATTTCAGCGAGTCTGAATGGATGCACCTTTTCAACAACACCCGAAAACTTTCAGAGGCTAAAATCTTTATTGATGAAACACCTGCGCTGCGAATACTTGAACTCCGGGCCAAGTGTAGAAGACTAAAAGAACAGCACAAAATTGAAATGGTGATGGTAGATTACCTTCAATTGATGACGGGTGAAGTGGGTAAAAATGGAAGCAGAGAACAAGAAATTGCATCCATTTCAAGGGCATTGAAAAACATAGCCAAAGAGCTTGAAATTCCAGTAATAGCGCTTTCGCAGCTAAGTCGAGATGTAGAAAAGCGGGGTTCAGGCTCTAAACGGCCCCAACTTTCAGATTTAAGAGAATCAGGTTCCATAGAGCAAGATGCCGATATTGTAATTTTCATCCACCGGCCTGAATACTACAGCACGGGTAGCGAAGAGGATGCCGAAAATGAAGGTAAAGCATCTATTATCATAGCCAAAAACCGAAGTGGTGCTCTCGAAGATATTGAACTTAGATACATAAAACAATACACCAAGTTTGTTGAAGCAACCGGATTTGGAGCAAGTTTCTACGATAGCGGATTCAAAGCCCCTGGTGGAAATGGAGATGGCGGCACAATAGAAGTGCAAAAATTTACCAGCAAAATAAACAAACGAGGGAGCAGCGACTTTTTCGACAATCCTCCAACAGATGATGCAGTGCCATTTTAACAAAGTCTGCGGGTGTGATGAATCGTAGAAATTCTGCATAATTATACGCTAATCATGTAATACTAAAACATTGATATTCAGCTTTATTTGTGGCAACAAATTTACCTTTACCATGAAAAAGTTCACCCTGGTTTTGTTCTTAAGTGTGTGTATTATCGTTGTCTCTATCGATCGAAATCTTAGAGCTGATAGTAAAGTGAGTCCCAAATTAGAGTCTGGAAAATCAGAGACTTATCAACAACTGGCCGCAAGGGTTTTTGAAATTCGGTCAATGGACCGATCCTCGATGAGCGTCGATGAGAAACAAGGTTTAAAGTCAGAACTGAAGATGATTAAAAAGGCACTTCGTGAAAATGCAGATTCCCGAACAGAAAGAAATTCAGGAGGTATTTACATTTCAGTTGGGGCTTTAATCATTATTATCATCCTGTTGATTATTCTTCTGTAATTGGCTGAAATTTAAAAGTTGCAAATCCTACATGGGCTTACATCTTTCTTTGTCAACCAACCAACACTTTCTGGATGGCATGTAAGTCCATTCCAGTAAAGTCGCTAATCACAAGGTCTGCACCAGCATGCATGAGGTTTCGCCTGGCATAAGTTGTTGTTAGTGCAACTACTTTTGAACCTGCCGCTTTGGCTGCTGAAATGCCGGTGAGCGAATCTTCAAACACCACACAGTTTTGTGGTTGACGATTTAGTATCGAAGCTGTTTTTAAGTAAATATCAGGAAACGGTTTAGGCCGCTCCACCAAATCGGCATACACAACTGCTTGAAAGTAATCTCTGATTTTGCCAGTATCCAAGGTAAAATCTACATTGATTTTTGGTGCGTTGCTGGCCACACCTGCCGGAATTTTTTCAGATCGAAGCAAGTCAAGCAGGGCGGGCAATCCAGTCACCAATTCAAAGTCCGGCAGATAAATTTCCCTATACATGGCTTCCTTTTCCAATGCCCAGGCATCGTATTCGGCTTCAGCAGCGTCTGGAAATTCAGTTCTAAGGATTTCATGATTTGTTTTACCATAAATCCTTTTGTCAAAATCTTCATCCGTAAGGGTGAATTTATATTTTTCAGCAAATATCAGCCAGCTCTTTTTGTGCCAAGCATTGTTGTCGAGTATCACCCCGTCCATGTCAAATATGACCCCGTAGTTCATGAGTTTCGGTATAAAAATATTCTTTTATAAGATGGGTGTAAAAATGGCAGGAAAAGTCGAATAAGGCACCATTTTGAGTTGTTCAAAACGTTTCTTTTACTCGATTTTCAACTTGTGTGGTCAGCTATTATTACCCATTTACCCTTCATTTTTTTCATCACCAGCGAAAAATATCCCCCTTTGAATTTCTTATCTTGTTTCACCAACCATTTCCCAGCCACTATCGCATGGTAGTCATTGATAAGGTCCACATTTGCAATTTCAAACTCTAGCTCACCCATGGCCTCTTTGTCAGGATATCCTTTCAAATAGTTTTGCTTAATCTTATCCCAGCCATAAGTCACCCCCTTGGGGGTCACCATTCTCAAGGTATCTGAATTCCAGTACGAAGCCAGAAAACCATCCAGGTTGCCGTCGTTCCAAGCTTTTTGCTGACCAGAAAGCACATCTATAATTTTCTTCTTTTCCTGAAAACCAGGATTCTGAGCAAAACAAAGTGTTGAAACGAGAGAAAATACAATGAAAAAAAGGATGTTGCTACGCATGTTTATTTCTTTAAAACTAAAACTTCAAAAGGAGGCACGGTAAGGTTTTTACCCTTCACCGGTTTGTCGGTCAATATATTTGTGTAGGAGTCGAATGGTAAGTCAATGGTTTTCGATTTGTCGGTAATGTTTACCACCACTGAACCTGATCCTTTCGGGCCAACACGGGAAACAACTACCATGCCTGGGTCTCCAGTAGCTTCTGGTTTCACGCCCGCCTCCGCTGCATATTGTTTCACCAATTTCCCAAAAGATGCTACGCCCGGATAAGTGCCCAACACCACTACTTTTCCTCTGCCCACTGCATTTTCGGCAATGGCGGGTTTTCCGGCAAGCAAGCCGTTTTTGTAGGTAGCCAACACTTTGCCTTTCACGTTGCCCAACGATTCTGTCCAAAGTTCAACATGTTCGTCTGTCATTCCTGCGTTTGCCCAATTCAGATCTATGGAAATATCTGGATCGAAAGGCTTAGAAGTGAGCGGCACTCTTTCTTCTACCGTGCAACCCATCCATTTTTCCATATCTCCCCAAGCACCTTCGCTGTGACCTGCCCACTCTTCGTTTCTGTAGGCCGACATGGGGCCAATCAATGCAATTCCTCCCTTTTCTACCCACGATTTTAAACTGGTTTTAAAGTCTGTACTCATGTTGGGCAACATAGGAATCACCAGCATTTTATAGGCATTTAGGTCGTAGCTTTGATTTACAAAATCTCGTAGCAGATATTGATCAAAAATAGGGACGTAGAACTTTTTGGTTAAATCCTGATAGTACTTTAAGCCGCCAACGCTGGGTTCAATGTCGAAACCATAAGTAGCCTGATGGCTATAAGTGATGGCTATTTCTGCCTTTTTAACTTGCGCATCCATCAAAAAGTCTGAAGATTTTTTAAGCTCTGCACCCAGTTTTTTCAATGTTTCAAAATTAGCTACAGGCTTTCCCCAAGCAGAAATCAAAGAACCGTGTACCATTTCCTGGCCAGCAACATGTTGTCTCCAAAGCCAGAACATAGACCCTTGTCCACCTAAAGCATGGTTCATCCAAATGGCGGCTCGTTCGCTTCCGAGCGGTTCGTGGTTAAACCATGTTCGGTCGCCACCACTCCAGTTTGGTGCTGTTTCAAATAACCAGTGCATTCCTTTGTTGTAGCCCCGCATGCGGTCATAGTTGGTGGCCACCATATTGTACACGGTGTAGGTATGGTAGCAGTTCACTGAGGCAAAGTCGCAGTCGGTCAATAACTTTTCATAGTCAACAAGTTGCCCTGGCATGCTGTCGTGGGTTACAGGTAAATCGGAGTACTTTTTAATGGCTGCGATTTGCAAAAGCTGGTAGTCACGAATTTCATCGTTGGTAAAGTTGTACCATGCATAGAGCAAACTTGGGTGGTGCCAAACCCCGTCTTTAACATCATGCTTCACGTTTTTTGGCATGGGTATTTGTTCTATGTTGTTGTAGGTTTGGCTCCAAAGTGCTGTGTTCCACAGTTTATTAATGTTGTCGATGTTGCCATATTTTTTCTTTAGCCAGGCATGCCACTTGACTTTTGTTTCTTCAGAATAATCGGGGGCCCAGTTAAATTCGTTGTCAGTTTGCCAGCCAATTACCCCAGGCTTTTTGCCAAATTCTTTCGCCATTGCTTCAGTAATTTGCACACTTTTTTCTCGCCAGATTTTACTGCTATAGCTGCAATCCCGCCTGCCACCGTGGTACTTGGTATTTCCATTTTCAGTAAGCAGCGCTATAGATGGATATTTTTCAAACATCCAGGCAGGTGGAGTCGCAGTGGGTGTGCAAATCACCACATCGATGCCGTTTTTGTTGAGCTTTTCGATCACCTCATGCAGCCATTTGAAGTTGTATTTACCTTCTTCAGGCTCCATGCTACTCCAGGCAAACTCTGCAATACGCATCACGTTCATATTCAATTCCTTCATGCGCACAATATCTTTGTCCACTTCGGTCATTGGCCATGCTTCGGGGTAGTAAGCGGCACCGTAGTACAATTTGTTGCTTCCCAAATAGCCTTTAGCTAATTTTGGCTGTGCAATCGTATTTTGACAAAAGAAAATTCCTGCAATAAGGCAGGTGAAGAATAGCTGTTTCAATGTTGGTTTCAATTGGTGGTGTTATTTTTTAATGAAGGATAATTGAGCAGGTTTTGCAATTTTCTCTGCTTCTTCAACGACAAATTTTTCGAAAGTTGCCTGAGATGTGAATCTTGGATCGCTTTTCTCCCAACCAGACAGAAAATAGTAGGATGAAGGCACACCAGATTTCACTTCAAATTTAGAAATATAGGTGGCTGTTATTGGTTCTCCGGATTTGGGTGTTTCGGCAAAACCTTTAAAGTTGTTGAACGGAACTAACAAAGCCATTCCCAACAAATCATCGTTTTCGCTTTGTTTGGCGTGGGTAATAATGGCCGTCATGCCGGTGCCAATGGTTTTGTTTGAGGCGCCCTTGTTGTTTTTTAAATTTACTACACCCGATGCCATTTGTCGTGTGCCAGTGAAACCAGAAAGGATCACGTCATTTTGATACCAGTATTTCCCAGCCCAAATACTAATGGTGAGCGAAAGGCCATATTTGCTGCTTCCTGCCTCCCAATCCTGGTAGCTAAGCCTCAAAATTCCACGCACCGGGCCTGTTGCAACGGATTCATATTTAGCTGAGGCGGTTTTTTCTAATGGCAATAATTTGCCGTATTCCTCCACGGCAATAGCTCCTGCACCCAGCGATGTACCTACTTTCAATATGTCCATGCCCCAAGGCTGCAATTTGTGGTAATCTTCATTAAATCCTATAGAATCGAGGCGCATGCGAGACACCAATTTTCCAAAAATATCAATGCCATTGCGGCTGTCGAAGTAGTTTCTGAAAGCTACTTTGTCGTTTTCCCAACCGGGGCCTTCCATTTGGTAGCGAGGCGGTTGAGCCTGTGGTGTCCAATCGGCAGGTCGAATTTCCGTTTTTACAGTTTCGTAAACTCCGTTTTTTTGAAAACTAACACCTAGGCGAACATTGGCTCGCTGCACATACTTTGGGGCTTTTTTGTCTTTAACATACTTTACTTTGGCTGTAAGCACTTCGTTGGGCTTCAGGTTTGCAAGAAAAGCAATTTCGTCCCATTGCCCATCACCATCTAAATCGTCTAATTGGAGCGGCAAAAAACCTTGTTTACCTGCCTTTATGGTTGGCACAAAGCCATCAGAAATTGGGCTAAAATTCTGTTCCCAAGCGGCTCTTTTTACCACAAATGGCTCGTCGGTTCTTTGGTGATTGGTTGGATTGGTAAGGGTGATTTTACCGCTTTGTGCAATCGATGTTCCAGTACATGCCAAGATTGCTAAAAAAGCAAGAAGACGTTTTGGCGCTTCAATCATTGTTTTAGAATGTTGTATTCAATGCTCAAAACAAACAAAACCACAGCAATTGGAGCAATTTTTTTAGAAATGACTTCGAAAGAACCGATTCTTTGTTTCGCCATTCGTTCTATGAGTTAGGTAAAATTTTCGATGACTTTTGCGCAAATTACTAGGCTTGTACTAGTAAAATTACGCAAGGCTAACTTTTGGAAATCTCTTATCTTTACCTCAACAAAATTATAACCCAAACTAAAATTAAACATTTAAACCTAATGAGCAATCGTGGCAAACCCTCCGCAACTCATGGACCTGGCCGCAAAGGCCTTCCATGGATGATTCTCACTTTCACCTGTCAAATGGTGCTGCTGGTGCTTGATTACCTTCAATTCAAAAATGCAAAAACGAAGGTAAAAAAGCACGAGGTGGATAGTAAGCAAAGATTGCTTCATGTATCCAGAACAAGACGACACCGACAAATTGTCGAGGCGTAAACTGTTGTCAATTGTTACTCATTTAGAAATGAGTTGTGCAACTTCTCAAAACCTATGGTGGTTGATGGCCCGTGGCCACAATACACTGTGGTGCCGTCTTTTAAGGTCAAAAGTTTTGTTTTGATGGATTCGATCAGTGTATCATAATCGCCGCCTGGCAGGTCGGTGCGGCCAATACTTTGCCTGAAAAGGGTGTCTCCTGCAACTACAAATTTTCCTTTTTCATAAAATAAAGCAACATGACCCGGTGCATGGCCTGGTACAAACAACACTTTCAATTTTTCGCCATTTAGTTCCAACTCGTCATTTTCCGCCATGAATTGGGAAGGCAATAATTCAGTGTAAAAATGAAAACCATAGGCAGGAGCATAGGCTTTTACCGATCTCAAAGTTGCTTCGTCGGCCTGATGAATAACCAATGGCACTTTGTATTTTGTGGCTATGTGGTGATTGCCCAACACATGATCCACGTGGCAGTGGGTATTTACCAATAGCGTTACTTGGATGTTTTTTTCTGCAATAAAACGGTCGATCTCATCTGTTTCGAGCAAGTCGTAGCAACCGGGATCTACCACAATTCCATCTTTTCCTTCTTCGAAAATAACATAGGTGTTTTCCTGAAAAGCGTTGAATGTGAAGGATTTGATTTCGAGCATATTGAATGAAAAAATGGAACAGAATTTAAAAATTAATGCCAGTGTAGTTTTCAGAAGTAAGGCTTAGCAAACGCTCTTTAACTTCATGGCTAACTTGAAGGTCCTTAATGAATGCGTGAATTTCTGCAAGCCCTATTTGTTTTTTACCTCTCGAAAGTTGTTTCAAAGCTTCGTAAGGTTCGGGGTATCCTATTCTTCTCAAAAGTGTCTGAATGCCTTCAACCACAACAACCTGCTGATTCTGCAAGTCGTGTCTTATCGCATCTTCGTTGATTTCAAGTTTACCCAAACCTTTTAAAAAGCTATCGGCTGCCAAAAATGTATGGGCAAACGGAACACCTACATTTCTCAGAACTGTGCTGTCGCTCAAGTCTCGCTGAAGCCTGGATATGGGTAGTTTTTCAGAAAAATGACCAAAAAGGGCATTGGCAATTCCGAGATTTCCTTCTGCGTTTTCAAAGTCAATTGGGTTCACCTTGTGTGGCATGGCCGAGGAACCTACTTCACCTTCCACCGTTTTTTGAACAAAATAGGTAAGTGAAATATATTGCCAAATATCCTTGGAAGCATCGAGTAGAATGACGTTGATGCGCCTTAAACCATCAAACAAACTTGCCAGGCTGTCATAATGATCGATTTGGGTAGTATATTGACTTCTTTTCAGTCCAAGCTTTTTCACAAATTCATTTCCGAATAGAATCCAATCCACTTCTGGATAAGCAAAATGATGGGCGTTGAAATTGCCAGTGGCACCTCCAAATTTGCCTGTTAGATCCAGTTTGCTCAACTCTTCGAGTTGGTTTTCAATACGTTCTACAAATACCATAAGCTCTTTTCCCAACCTGGTGGGGCTTGCCGGTTGCCCATGGGTGCGGGCAAGCATAGGCACAGCAGCCCATGCCTTAGCTCTCGATTTTAGTTCATCAAGCACCCTGTGAAACATGGGCTGAAGTGCTTGCTGATAGGCATCTTTCACCAACATTGGAGTAGCCGTGTTGTTTATGTCCTGCGAAGTGAGTCCGAAATGCACAAACTCTTTCCAGGCTCCCAATTCCAGCTCATCCAGCTTGGATTTCAGGTAATACTCTAATGCCTTAACATCGTGGTTGGTAACCTTTTCTATGGCTTTTATGGCCTCGCCTGCTGCTTCGTCAAAGTCCAGGTAGAGTTTTCGAAGTGCTGTTTTTTGCACTTCATTTAACTTGGGCAATTCCTCAAGTCCCCAATCGCACAGAGCAATAAAATATTCAACTTCTACCTTTAGGCGGTATTTGAAAAGGGCCGACTCCGAAAAATAGACCCTCAAAGGTTCAACTTTTGAAAAATACCGGCCATCAATTGGGCTAATGGCAAACAAAGGGGCGTTGGACATAAAGAATCGGCCTTTCTCGGGCTCTCGGCTTTTGCTGCAAAGATGGGTAATATTCATTTCCCTAAAACCACTTTCCTCTTTTGTGGTACTTTTGAAGCTCGAAATGATGTCAAAATTGTATTCCAGCCTCAAGCTGTACACCGAATTATTGCAAAATATGGGCCCCCGTTATTTGCTTTTCAGAGCAAAATATGAAGCGAGACGGGTGCTGGGTTTGCATAGTGCCGGATTCCCTACCAATCCGCCTGAAAAGGAATTTGTAAGCCTCGATGTTTGGAGAAAATTGCCCTTGCCCTGGATGTTTCAAACACAGGATTTGCAGCAAATTGACCAAGTTGACAAACCTGAACTTGAAAAGCGCATGCATCAGATGCGGGCTGGAAAATTTGTTTTTTTTAGTGCTTTGGAGTTTGATCTGGGTCAAAACCCCGATTGGCTCACACATCCTGAAACAGGTTATCGCTATAATGCTCACAAGCATTGGACCCAAATTCAGGATTTCACTTCTAAAGCTGGCGATATAAAATTTGTGTGGGAACGGGCCAGGTTTGGAGTTGTTTCGGACCTCATCAGGTTTAATCACCACACAGGCGAAGATACTGCAGAAGAAATTTTTCAGCTCATCGAAAGCTTCATAGAAGCCAACCCAATCAATTGTGGACCGAATTACCGGTGTAGCCAGGAAATTTCTTTGCGGGTCATGCATTGGACTTTCGCCCTACATTATTTCAAAAACAACCCCGCCCTCACCCAAAAGCGTTTCCAAAAAATCATGCACCATGTGTATTGGCAGGTGCAGCATGTTTTTCAAAATATCGACTTTTCAAGAATTGCAGTGAGAAACAACCACGCAATAACCGAAACCCTTATGCTGTATTTGGCCGGGCTTTGGTTCCCGTTTTTTCCAGAAGCAGCAACATGGAAACAACAGGGAAAAGCATGGTTTGAAGAAGAAGTGGCTTATCAGATTTATCCGGATGGAAGTTATCTGCAATGGAGCATGAATTACCATCGGGTGGTGGTGCAATTGCTGACATTGGCATTGGCCGTAGCCAGAAAAGCAGGGGAAGGATTTTCAGAAACCTTTATGGGCAGAAGCTTTAAGACGCTTGGTTTCCTATTGGACTGTGTAAACAAAAAAGATGGAAATCTTCCTAATTATGGCAACAACGACGGAGCATTGTTTTTTCGCTTTTCGGACCAAGACTACAGAAATTATAAGCCACAGCTCAATGCACTTCATGTAGCACTTTACGACAAACATGTATATGAAGATGAGGCAAGTAAAGAGCAAGCACTTTGGTTTGGCTTAATTGGAAAAGGTGTGGAAAGCTGGAATGCTTCGGGTTCAATGTCTTACAATTCAGGCGGGTTTTATAGTTTTCGGGAGGCAAATTCTTTCACTTTTATTCGCTGTGGGGGCTATAAAGACAGACCTGCCCAAGCCGACAATTTGCACCTGGATATCTGGGCGAATGGTGTCAATGTATTGAGAGATGCAGGGTCGTACAAATACAATACACTTCCTGAATTGACCCGATTTTTTGCCGGAACGGCCAGTCATAACACTGTAATGCTAGGCGATTTCGATCAAATGCAGAAAGGCCCAAGGTTTGTTTGGCTAAAATGGAATAAAGTACTGAAAAAAAGTATAGTAGAAACAAATGAAACCTGGATTTTTGAGGGAAGTATTGAAGTTTTTGGCCATGTCAATCCCGGAATTATTCATACCCGAAAAGTGACCAAGTGGAAGCATGTGCTTCGGTGGCAGGTTGAGGATAAACTTGCCCATGCGCCAGAACATTTGCCCATATATCAAATCTGGAATCCGCATCCTGAGCATAGAACCCAGTTGGTGATAACTTCCGAAGATAGCACTGGTAAACCTTTGAATCCTGTTGAAAAACCAGGTTGGTATTCAGGGTATTACGGTGTAAAAGAGCCTTCAACTCAAACTATTTTTTCTTCTTCCGACCATAGCATAAAAACCACCATTACGCTTTTGTAATTCTATGCGCATACTAATCATCCACCAATATTTTTTGGACATAGGCGAAAGCGGTGGCACCCGTTGGAACGAAATGAGCAAATTGTGGGTGGAACAAGGCCATGAAGTAACTGTGTTGGCAGGCATGGTAAACTATGTGACCGGCAATAAACCTGCCTATTTAAAAGGAAAATGGTTTCACAATTCCATTAATGAAGATGGCGTAACCGTGGTAAGAAGTCATGTTTCTGAATCGTACAACACCAACTTTATTGGTCGGTTTTGGGGCTATCTTTCATTTGTGTTTTCCAGCATTTGGGCCGGCACTTTCAAAACAAAAGGTAAGTTCGACGTCATTGTTTGCACCTCCCCACCCTTGTTTGTTGGCGCAACCGCTTTATGGCTTTCTTGGATCAAGCGGGTGCCTTATGTATTCGAAATCAGGGATTTATGGCCAGAGTCGGCTATAGATACAGGTGTGTTGACCAACCGTTTCATTATTCGTTTGGCCTATTGGTTCGAAAAACTGGTTTACCGCAAAGCCAAACTCATCAACGTGCTAACCCCTGCTTTCAAAATGGCTTTGATTGAGAAAAAAGGAGTAAAACCTGAAAAAATCATTTTCATTCCCAATGCAGCCGATTTTAGCATGGTCAATGCACTTGCCGATTTTGATGTAAAGGCTTACAGAACCCAACTTGGCTGGGACGAAAAACTGGTTATTACCTATGTAGGTGCTCATGGTGTGGCAAATCATCTTGTGCAAGTGCTTGATGCTGCGGAACTTCTGAGAAATGAGCAGGTTTTATTTGTGTTGGTTGGCGATGGCATGCAAAAGTCTTGGTTAATAGAAGAAACAGCGAGGCGTGGATTAGCAAATGTCCAGTTTCTGCCATCTGTGCCGAAGCGTGAAGTTTTCAAATACATCTTAGCTTCCGATATTGGCGCATCGGTGCTAAAGAAAGCCGATACCTTTAAAACGGTTTATTCCAACAAAACCTTCGATTACATGAGTTG